>DASXVL010000302.1:0-5779 GCA_036504255.1 Armatimonadota bacterium
CGCTGTAAGGTGATGGTTATTTAGCGTTCAATATCAGTAGAATACGCTAAATAACCTGCGTCGTTAACTGATAATACTTTCAGCAATACTGTTTTTATGAATTCTGCAATTAGCTCAAAGAACAAACAAGAAATCAGAGAATGAGAGAGGCTTGCCGACTTGTCCACCCACACCCGACCACCACGCGCTTCCACCAACAGTTTGGTGATATTCAACTCCAGTCCTATGCCTTCTTCCGTGGTGCGTCTGCTGTTCGCTCGATAGTAGCGCTGGAACAAATTGGGCTGTTCCTCTGGGGAATGCCCGGTCCCTCATCGGTGACCATGATGTGGACCATGCCATCGTCGTGTCGGGCGCGCACGAGGCACACTGCCCAGGCGCTCATGAATTTATTGCGCCTGGGCAGTGTGCTCGATCCACCATGGTCTCGTTCAGCGCTCACGCCGCTTTCTCACCAGGTTCTTCTTTCTTCCCGCCAAACAGGTCAGCGATCACTCCTTCAGCTTTCTCGACCAGAGAACCCTTTGCCATGTCACCGGCTCCCTCGGCGCCTGCCGCTCCCGGCATGATCTGTTGTAGATGATCGGTGACCTGCGCCAGGAAGCCGGGATTGCCAGCGAGGTGTTGCGTCAGTGCGCCTTGCAACGCCCCGGCGTGTTGCTCCGGCGCTTGTTCGAAGGCCTGCAGCGTTTTGGCTGATTCCGGGTGCCCACCAAGCTGGTTTTTCACCAGCGCATACAGTGCCTGCACCATACCTGGTTGCTGTCCCTGTCCCGCGGATGGTGCGGATGCTTGGGGATGCTGAGCCAGATGCTGCTGGAGCACCTCAGTAATCATCGACGCTATAGATGATATGTCCATCTTCACTCCTTTCCAAAGCTGTCTAGTCTGCACGTCGCAGCGGTGATGGCGAATCCCCGACATCCCTGCGGTTTGTGCGCGATTGCCACACCGATGGGAATGGGGAAATGGTATTGCCATGATACATCCACAACTCAAGCTTTCGGTTGTTCAGCGGTGCAGAAGGCGCAGCGGGATGCCTGTGACGGAATCTTTGACAGGCAATACGGACACGGCTTCTGGGTTGCTGCGGGGGGACGCAGGCGATTAATCACTTTCACGAGCATAAATACGGCTAAGGCGACGAAGAGGAAATTAATCAGCGTAATGAGGAACAAGCCGTAATTCAGCGTGACTGCCCCAGCCGCCTGCGCGGCGGCCAGTGTTGGGTATGGCCCAGCGGGCTGACCTGGCGCGATGGTCGCGTAGAGATTGGAGAAATCGACTTTTCCCAGCAGTAGCCCGATGGGGGGCATGAGGATATCTTTCACCAGGGAGGCGACCACCGCCCCAAATGCGATGCCAAGGATGAGGCCCACCGCCAGGTCGAGCATATTCCCATGCAGCGCAAATTCCTTAAATTCTTTCCACATCGTATTTCCCTCCATCGATACGTCTCTGTAGCAACAGCGTACACGATATGCGTTGAAGAACTATTCCCCAAAGACGCTATTCGGCAATGGGTGTCTGGCGTTGACGACACGACGGTGGACACAGACGGTTGATGTGCGTGCCGCCCAGAGTTGCCACCCTGCCCTAAGAGGCTGTTTGAAGATTCTCGTTGAGTGAGCGTCAGATTTTTTCGTCGCTCGCGAAAGGATTTCTCACCTTATCAAAGCTCGATAAGGTGAGAAATCCTGACAAAGAGCCACGGAAAAAGATGGCGTTCACTCAAGGACCGAGAATCATCAGACAGCCTCTAAGCGCGTCCATGGCTGCCCGGACCTCATGAAAGGTTCTGCAAAAGGGTTACGTGGGAGCAAGTCGAGGAATACTAAAGCAGCAGCCATCTTGATATTAACGCGCCCGCATACACGGCGATTCCCGTATACTAAAGGAAACGCCCGCGTCTGCGTGCGTCATGCCGTATAAAGGACCGTTATGCCCAAGGATATTTTTGACCCTGAAGTTCTGCGCTGCCTGGAGAACGCCATGCACCCGCGCGTCAAAGCGGTGGGCGTGCATGGCGACACGGTGCAGGTGCCTTCGCCCTTCCCGTCGCCGGAGGATTGGCGCGATTGCTGGATCTATTTTCTCATGATCGACCGCTTTAATAATCCGGACGCTCCCCCCAAGGGGGAGTGGAACCGCGTCTATGATTACCGGCAGGGCGGGACGTTTAACGGTGTGCGCGCGCAGCTCGACTATTTGCACGCACTGGGCGTCAACGCCCTCTGGCTCTCGCCCGTGCTGCGCAACGCGCCCAGCGATACGCGCTATAACTACCATGGTTATGGCATACAGAATTTCCTCTGCCTCGATGGCCGCTTCGCCTCTGACGGCACCTGTGCAACGGCTGAGGTGGAATTTGCCGCCCTGGTCGATGAGGCGCACGCGCGCGGCATGCACATCATTCTCGATATCGTGCTGAGCCACACCGCGCGCGTCTTCGATTATCTTATCGATGGCGAGGCGAAAAGTATTCTCCAGGACTGGAACATCATGCAGGCCTCCTTTGGGCAGGAGCCGCATATCTGCTGGCTCGACCACACGGGCGCCGCCAATACCCATTGGCAGGACCTCTTGCCGCCCGCCGATACGCTGGAGGCCGACGATGCCGTCTGGCCGGCCGACTTGCAGCGCGCGGAGTTCTTCCGCCGGCGTGGAGAAAAGTTGAGTTATGACGCGTCCAACGGTTTCATCCGTGGCGATTTCGCCGATATGCGACAACTGGTGGTGGAATACCAGGCGACCGCGCCGGAACAACACGCACTACGGGAAAAATATGGGCCGCGCCCGGTGCTGGAAATCCTCATTCAGTGCCATGCCTACCTGATCGCCAAGTTCGATATCGACGGCTTCCGCATCGATACCGCGAAACATGTGGACGCGCACGCCATTGAGACCTTCGGCAATGCCATTCGCGAGTACGCCTTAAGCATCGGCAAGAAAAACTTCTTTACCTTCGGCGAAATTGCCGATAACGAATACATCATCTCGCAGTTCGTCGGGCGCAATCACGCTGGGGATGAGGGGTTCGGTATCGACGCCGCCTTGGATTTCCCGCTCTACCATACGCTGCCCCACGTCGCAACCGGTGAGCGTGACGTACGCGAGCTACACAAAGTCTTCGCGGAACGCAAGCAGGCGCAGCGCGGCCTGATCAGTTCGCACGGGGAAGCCGGGCGCTATTTCGTCGGCTTTCTGGACAATCACGACCAGTACCGGCGCTTCAACAACCAGATGACGGATGAGCGGCAGGTGATCATGGGGGTGGCGATGCTCTTTTGCCTGCAAGGCATCCCCTGCCTGTATTATGGCACGGAGCAAGGGTTACAGGGCGCGGTCGATGCGCAGGGGCAGCCGGATTACAACTCGGCGGAAGCGGTGCGCGAGGCGTTGTGGGGAAAACCGGATGCCTTCAATACCCGGCATCCACTCTTTCAACAGATCCAACGGCTGGCGGCCTTGCGGCACGGTGAACCGGCGCTGCGTTATGGACGGTTATACTTCCGCCGCATCTCGCAGAATGGGAAAGACTTCGGCTACTCGTACGGCGCGGGCGGTATCGTCGCCTTCTCGCGCATCTTAGCGGGCCGGGAAGTGCTGCTGATCGCCAATACCGGTATGAGCCAGTCGTTCCAGGGGCAAGTCCTGGTGGACGCCGACCTGAACCGCCAACCGCGCACGTATGCGCTGGCGCACAGTAACCTGGGCACGCAGCGGGCAGGCGAGGTCCAGCTCATCGCCGCAGCGAATCTGTACGATGAAAACGTCATCGTCATGACGGAAGACAGCGCGGCCATCCAGGTAGAGTTGGCGCCCATGGAAGTGCAGATCTTCACCTCCCATACGCTGGAGGCCGATACCGTGCCGCTTGTCTGCGCCGAAGAAGCCGTGGTGCGCTAACAAGGAGCGATCGTATTAGTATTTACCCAGTGGCCGGCGGATGTCAGAATTCGATGATTCCGCGGTGCAGCATCGTGTTAAGATGATGCTCGGAGGCGATGCGATGATTCCCGAGCACTGGCTACGCGTGAGTATTCCGCTACAAGGATTGCTTGTCCTGTCACAACTTATCACCGGTCTCAATGTCGACCGCATCCCGCCGAGCACCTATACCATCGTCCATATCGGTGGCGGCGTGCTGCTTGTCGTCCTCATTGTCATCCACGTCGTGATCAATGCGGATTGGGTCAAAAAAACCTATCGGCGACGTTCGTAAGCATCTCGCCGCGAGATCCGGCGCGACTCAAGCGCCGGGGCAACGGAGCAGCAACGCACCGACGAATGAGACGGTGTTCACGCCGTTAATGTAACTCAACCCGCAGGATTCCACCAATTCCTTCACATCGATGCCATACCCCTCCAGCGAGGCCAGCGCCTGCTCAGGAAAACGACAGGGCGCGCCTGGACAGGTGCAACGCTCGCAAAAGCCGCACCCGCCACAGCCCAACGGCAGCAGCGCATACGCCGGGAAGCGTTCCGTGACCAGGTTCGCCAGGTCGCGAATCATGTGGTTATGCGCCAGTGAGGCTTCCGTCATGCCTTCAAAATCCCAGGAGTCTTCCAAGGGCGAGATATTCTGAATGAGCACACCGGCGGGATATTCCCGCAAGCGGGCGGCCATCTCATCCAGCTCACCCAACATCGGCGGGCACGTCCAGCACGCGCCGTATTTACCGCAAGCGTTCGCGGCGCAACACGCCAGCACATAATCCAGCGCGACCAGGCGCTCATCGCCAATTACGCACGCATGGGTGGCGCCGGCTTCTTGTGCGAGTTCGCGAATGGTGTCGAGTATCTGCGTCATCATCATCTCCCGTTGCTTTGACAAGAACTGCTGAAAGATTCGTGTTCGAGGGCGAAATCACCTCCCGAGACAACGAATGGGGCAGGTACTTGCTGAGAGATTTTCCGCAAAGTCTTCTCTGGCTTGCTGGAGAGGCCTCCATCCTCCGTCGCAAAGGCTCCGTTGGCCAGCCTTCTCCTGCCCTTTCAGCCCAGGGCTATGGCCCTGGGCCAGACCGTGCTAAGGACTTGAGGTGGGGCTGGTGTCAGCAGCACCGTTTGGAAGCCGCTGCAGGGCCGCAGCCCGGAGTCGCGCTCAGCGTGCCGCGCGAGGCATGTCCGGGGATGCTCCTTCGGCAGGATGGGCGTGACGGGTATCGACTCATAAGCAAACACCCGATTTGCGGAAAGCGTATGGGACTGTCCTCGCGTTTGGCGCCCGTCAGGCGAAGACGCGCTCGCTGCACGCCGAGTGCCCACGCTGTCTCTGGTGCTCGGTGCTGGACTGTCCCCTCTGGAGCGCCTCTCGCACAGTGACAGTCCCAATACGGTTCACATAAGATACTTCAGTCGTCCTTCCATGACTACAATACGCTGGGGTGTTCGTGTTCCCGGCATTGCATGCCGGGCTAAATTCGTGCGGTCCCCGGCGGGGACAAGGAGCCTCCCAGCGGGAGGCGGTGAGTTTAGCCCGGCAGGAACTGCCGGGACCTCTGGCTGCGTACACGATAAGTACCTGCGGGACGACTGACTTCCCGAGAGCATCCCCGTATGTGAACCGTATTGGGGATACCCCAGGGCGACTGACCCTGGGCACGGCGTCGGCTCCGCCACCGGGGCGTTCTACGCGAGGACAGTCCCCGATTCCTTCGTAAAAACCAGGGTGCACCTGTTTGCGAACAAAAGTTGAAGCCATAGCTGAGCCGTAGCGCGCCAACTCAGGAGTTGGCATACCTTTTGCCTATCTGTAAAAATGCGATTTTTGCCT
>DASXVL010000303.1:0-5702 GCA_036504255.1 Armatimonadota bacterium
TGGGAACGGCGGGACTCGCTACGCTCGAACCCTTCCAAACTGTGCTGTATCTCCACCGCTTTTGCACAAGCCACAAAGGCAAAAACCTTAGCCAGGTCCGTAGACACGACTAAGGTTTCCGCCTTTCCTGCTATATGCAAACTAGCTACGCGTCCAACTGCCCCTCGCGCAGGCCGAGCGGTAGCGCCGCCGGGCGCTCGACGCCGCTGGTGAGTTCGATGTGCTTGCCCTCGTTGGAGGCGTCATGCACGGCGTGCATGATGTCGAGCACGTGGTAGGCCAGCGCGCCGCTGGCGCGATGCGGGCGACCGCTGCGCAGGGCGTAGGCCATATCCGCCACGCCGATGCTGCGGTAGTTCTCCGCATAGCCATGGGTGAGGGGCACATCGCTCCAGTCGCTCGCCCCGGCGCGGCGCACGCGCACTGGGCCGCCGAAGCCGTTGGGGTCCGGCACGCTTAACGTGCCTTCCGTGCCGTAGATCTCAATGCGCGGCAGTTCCGCCGCCCACACGTCGAAGCTGGTGATGATGGTGCCGATGGCGCCGTTGGCGAAATCGAGTACGCCCACCACGTGCGTCGGCACATCCACGGCAATGTTCGTCCCGCAGAGCGGCTGGCTGGTGATGGTGCGTTCCGGGAAGGTGACGCGCGTCGAACCGGTGACGCGGCGCACCGGGCCCACCAGGTTGACCAGATCCGTCAGATAGTAGGGCCCCATGTCGAACATGGGGCCGCCGCCGACCTTATAATAGAACTCAGGGGCGGGGTGCCAGCTCTCATGGCCATGGCAGGTCATGAAGGCAGTGGCGGCAATCGGCGTGCCGATCCAGCCGTCGTCGATGAGTTTGCGGCAGGTTTGATGCCCGCCACCCAGGAAGGTATCCGGCGCGCAGCCGACACGCACGCCCTTTGCCGCGGCCGCCGCCAACATGCGCTGCCCGTCTTCGCGGGTAATCGCCAGCGGCTTTTCGTTGTAGACGCTCTTGCCCGCGGCGATGGCCTGTAGGGCGACATCGGCATGGGCGATGGGGATCGTCAAGTTGACGACGATGGCGATCTCCGGGTCGGCGAGCAGTTCCTGCACCGAGCACGCTTTGGGCACGCCGAACTCTTCCGCTTTCGCCTGCGCGCGCGCCAAATCCAGGTCGGCGCAGGCGGCGATCTCCAGGATCTCAAACTTCTGCCCTGCGCCCAGGTAGGCCCCGCTGATATTGCCACAGCCAATGACGCCGATTTTTGTTTTGCTAATAGCCATCAGTTCCTCCGTTATTTGCTCGCCCAGAGCATGCCGCGCTCGACGATGGTGCGCGCTTCCGGCACGTCAAAATCACTGGCGACGTGCCCGAGTGAGGTGTAGAACACGCGCCCCTGTTCCCAGCGGCGTTTCCATACCACGGGCATGACGCAGCCGGCGACCCACGCGCAGTGCTCGCCGGAGAAGGTGGTGGTGGCCAGCACTTCGTTGCAGGGGTCCACGTGCATGTAATACTGTTCGGAGTGCATGGCGAAATCGGCGAGCCCGGCGGTGATCGGATCGTCATGATCGTTGATCTGCACCGTGTAGTCGATGATGTTGCCCGGGTGCGCCACCCACTGACCGCCCACCATGAACTGGTATTCGGTGTTATTGCGGAAGGAATCGCCCATGCCGCCATGCCACCCGGCAATGCCGACGCCGCTCGCGACGGCACTGATCAAGCCTTTTTCCTGCTCACCGGTGATCGTGCCCATCGTCCAGACCGGCACGATGAGGTCGAGCGAGCGCATATACGCCTCGTCTACATAGACATCCAACGAATCGGCAATGCGCACCTCGTAGCCCTGCGACTGCAGGAAAGGCGCAAAACGATCGACACATTGCTTGGGCTCATGGCCTTCCCAGCCACCCCAAACCATTAATGCTGATTTCATCAGCCACCTCCGACGGGTGTTAAAAGTTCCTTGGGGAGTATAGCAGAAGCCTTCCGAGCGGTAAACCGGCTAGGAGCCCACGGATAGAGGCGCTTACCGTTTCGCTTGATCTTTTTGCCCAGGTTACCACACTCGATCCGCGTGTTTACTGCCAGTAAAGTTGCAGATCGAGTGTGGTAACCTGAACAAAAATCTCTGCGCGATCCGGCAACCGCCTCTATCCGCGGGCTCCTACGGATTACTGCACATTGTCGCTGCTTCGTTTTGACAGTCAACGACGCGGCACGGTACAATCGCACGAGTAGAAAAGCGAGGGCCACTATGTCAGCGGACACGCAACGCATCTCGGCGACCCCCATCTTGATTTCCGATTTCGACGGGACGATGACGCGCTACGATTTTTACCAGTTGGCGGCAGAATCGTTGGTGCCGTCGGAAACGCCGGATTACTGGGGCGACTACCTCGCCGGCCGCTTGACGCATTTCGAGGCGTTGCGCCGTATCTTCGCGACCATTCGCGCCGATGAGGCCGACGTGTTGGCCACCGCGCGGCGCATGGAACTCGACCCGGCGCTCGCGCCCGCCGTCGCGCGGTTGGAACACGCGGGGTGGGAGATCGCCGTGGCCTCCGCCGGGTGCGCCTGGTATATTCGCTACCTGCTCGACGCCGCGCAGGCGCGGATTACCGTGCATGCCAATCCGGGGCAGTACGTGCCCGGCTACGGGCTGGTGATGGAACTGCCGACGGATTCGCCCTATTACGCGGAGGCGACGGGCATCAGTAAGGATGCCGTGGTGCGCGATGCGCTCGCCACCCACCGCCTGGTGGCCTTCGCCGGTGATGGGCGTCCCGATTTGGCGGCGGCCTTGCTGGTCGACCCGCCCTACCGTTTCGCGCGCGGTTGGCTGGCCGAGCATCTGCGCGAGCAGGATATTCCGTTTCAGGCGTTCAATAATTGGGCGGAGATCGCTGATAAGCTGGCGCCGGTGAGCTGATGGTGCGGCCCTCACCCCAACCCCTCTCCCAATTCTGGGAGAGGGGCTTGATGGACTATAGGCTGGGCTGGTGTCAGCAGCACTGTCTGGAACAGGGCCCAAGCCCGGCTATCCCAGGGCTGGAAAGAACAGGAGAACCGCCGGGCTCGCGCCCTGTTCCAAACAGTGACTACCATTCCGATGCAGAGCACAAGCGCAAAGCAACCCGCCCCGCCTAACCCGACGTTGGCAGTTGAGGAGTGACAGACCATGTTAACGCGTGAACAGATTATCATCCCGTCCCTGGTGCGCATTAAGCCCGGCGCGCTCGATCGCATCGGCATCTACCTGGAGCGCGAGGATTTTACGCGTGCCGTGCTCATCTCCAGTCATGACCTCGACCCGGCGATCATTGCGCGCGCCGAGCAGAGCTTGCTCGCGCACGGGGTGACCATTCAGCAACAGCTTTGGGTGGAAGGGGCGAGCTTTGAGCAGGCCACCGCGCTCTTTGCCGCGTTTCCGGGTAACTGTCAGGCGGTCATTGGCCTGGGGGGCGGCAAAGCGCTGGATACCGCCAAATACGCCGCGTTCCTCGCGCGTTTACCCTACTACGCGTTGCCGACGTCGCTCTCGAATGACGGCTTCGGCAGTCCGCAATCCAGCTTGACGCTCGGGGGCAAGCGCCGCTCGCTCTCCTGCAGCATCCCCTTTGCCATCGTCATCGATACCGAAGTCTGCCTGCGCGCGCCGGATCTGCTCTGGTGGTCGGGCATCGGCGACCTCATTTCCAAAGTGACCGCCATCGCCGATTGGAAGTTGGCCTTTCATGCCAACGGCACCTATGTCAATGACTTCGCCGCGTTGCTCTCCGACGCTACCGTCTTTCAATTCATGGCGCGGCCCGAGCGCGACCTGGACGGCGTGAGCCTGCTCGGCAGCGCGCTCATGCTCAACGGCATCGCCATGGAAATCAGTGGGTCTTCGCGCCCCGCCAGCGGCAGCGAGCACCTCATCTCCCACGCGCTCGACGCCATTTCGAATCGCCCGCGCTTGCATGGCTTGCAGGTCGGCGTGGCCACCTATCTCGTGAGCATGTTGCAGGGGCAGGGGACAGAGCGCATCGCGCGCGTGCTCGACGCCACCGGCTTCTGGCAGGCCATCGAGGCCGATCCGTTCTCGCGTCGCGAATGGCTGGAAGCCGTGCGCCTGGCCCCGACCATAAAACAGGATTTTTACACTGTGCTCTCCGCACGGGATTGCGTACCCGAAGTGGAAGGGTTGCTGCAAAGCGATGCACGCTTAATGCGCTGCTTTGTGGCGTAGGCCTGCGCTGGCCACATAGCGGGGATAGCTGGGCTCGGGCTCTGTTCCTGTTGTTTCATCCCTGGGTTAGCCGAGCATCGGCGCAACTATTTTTGCGGACGCTCGACATAATCTTCATTGATGAACGATGGCGTCAGGACGATGTCTTTGCCGATGCCTTCGCGCTCTTTCTGACGCCAGACTCCCGGCGGGATGCCCGTGATGGCGGAGAATTGCCGGGAAAAATAGTGTACGGATTGGAAGCCCAGGTTGGAGGCGATCTGTTTGATTTCAAATTCCGTGAAACGCAGCAGGTCCTTTGCCCGTTCGATGCGGTACAGCGCGAGGTATTTCATGGGCGGAATGCCCAACACGCGCAGGAACTTTTTGCTCAGATAGCGGTAGCTGATATTGAGAAACGCGGCGAGGTCTTCCGCCGTGCATTGCTCTTGATAGTGCGCATGCATGAACTGCTGCGCATTGGCACAGATGGGATCACGCGTGGACACCTCGAAGAGCGACGGGCGTACCATGACCGGTACGAGCGGGGTGCGCGAGTGTCGGAGCAAGCTCAGCAGGATGTCGAGCAGGTAGAGGCGCGTGAACTCGTTATAGAGCGGTTGCCGGGTGACGCCTTCCTCGCGAATTTGTTCGATGTTATTGGCAATCTCCGCCGACACCTCATGCAAAACGCTGTCCACGCCCATGCAGGCCGTCTTGAGCTCCTGCGAGTGGATGGCAAACTTCCTGTCCAACGTTTGCACGGGCCCCGAGGGATCTGGTACCAAACTGTGCGATTGCTTTGGATGGATGAAAAAGAGCGTATCCGGCAGCAGCGGATACGTCACGTGATCCATAATGAATGATCCTTTTCCCTGGCGGATGTAGATCATTTGGAAAAATGGATGCGCGTGCGGGCGCAGTCGCCACTGTGGTTCGTAATCGAATCGCGAAACCCAGAGTACCTCGACATCACGTACGATCTTCATCGCTACTCCTCAGAAACTGTTTTCAAAGTATCCGTCATCGTCTCGTGGTGAGAGCAAGCGTTTAGCGTATGGCGTATGGCGTTAAGCTGTAGCAGGTTGTCACGTCGTACCTTATCTTGGGGTGCTACGACTTCGTTCCTCGTCCCCGCCGGAATCAGAGAGCGTCTGGGACTGTCCTCGCGCCGAGTGCCCGTTAGGCCAGAATGCGCCCGGTATGGTGTACCGAATCCGCGCTGTCTATAGTGCCCGGTGCTGGACTGTCCCCTGTGGAGCGCCTCTCGCACGGGGACAGTCCAGCACCGGGCGCGCATGCCCCCAGGGCGGACTAACCCTGGTCGCGGCGTCGCTTCTGTCACCGTGGCGTGATACGCGAGGACAGTCCCCGATTCCCTCGTAAAAACCAGGGTGCGCCTGTTTGCGAACAAAAGTTGAAGCCCTAGCTGATCCGTAGAGCGACAACTCTGGAGCTGGCATACCTTTTGCCTATCTGAGAAAACGCGATTTTTGCCCTAATTCTACAAACTA
>DASXVL010000304.1:0-11688 GCA_036504255.1 Armatimonadota bacterium
AGTTACTCCATTTGGGGGGTACCGCGTTGAAGAGGAGCGTCAACTGTTCCATATTTCCGCGCATCTTGCTCGGGAAGAGGGGTACCATGCCACGCACAAATCGTTCTTCATGCGACCAGATGGCGCGCGAGATGGGCGCAAAGCGCCGATAATCCATGGCATTGCTTGTCGAAGCGGTCAAGGTAATAAGGAACGGGTAGACCATCGCCACGCCCAGGACCGCCAGGACGACATACATCAGGGCGGTCACCACGCGAATGTGCCACGATTTACGTCCGACTTCATCAATGATAGGCATCTTAATTCTCCTCTACGCGGCGATATTCGACCTTGCGCAGTATATTGATCTGCAGATAGGCAAAGCCGATCAAGGCGCTACCCAAAATCCACGCCATCGCCGTCGCGATGCTGAACTGCAAGTTGCCGAAAGCTGCTTTCCAGATGGCCATCCCCATGACCATCGTTTCCTTCCCCGGACCGCCGAATGTCAGCAGGAAGATGTTGCCCATGCTTTGGAACGTTCCGATGAACGCGCCGACGAAGTTGATAATGATGAGCGGGAGTAATTGGGGGATGGTCACATAGCGTAACTTCGCCCAAATACCGGCGCCGTCCAATGCCGAGGCTTCGTAGAGTTCGTCGGGGATACCCTTCCTCGCCGCCAAATAGATGAGACTCGAAATACCCATGCCCACCCACACGCTGGGGATAATCGTCGCGATCATGGCCGTTTTCGGATTACCGAGCCAGTCGACGGACTTCAACCCAAACATGTGCACCACTTGATTCAGTAGTCCACTGTCCGCCGGGTCGTACATCAACTTCCAGAGCAGGGTGACCACCAGGCCACTCGTCAACTGCGGGAGGAAGAAGACGGAACGCCAGAAGATTTTGCCGCGAGGAATTTCCGACAGCAGCAAGGCGAGGATAATCGGCGTGGTAAACACGAGGGCCATGTTCAGCACCACGAACTTCACCGTCTTGGACACGTATACGTAAAAGTCGGGATTCAGGAAGATGCTGATAAAGTTATCGAGGCCCACCCAGGGGCTCTTATCGACAATATGGAAATCCTGGAACGCCATGACCATACCACGTATGAGTGGATAGTACCCCCACATGGTAATCAAGCCCAGTGCCGGGAACAGCAGCAACCAGGGCAACCAGGACTGGTAGACTCCCGCGCGTGATCCGGATGACTTTGACGGCGCTTGCAGATTCGTGCGCACGATCATCGATACAAAAAAAGCGACGATCGCGAACACGATGGCAAAAATCGTCCAGGCTTGTGAGTGATACTTCTTCAGTTCCTCGCTCTTACGGGCAAACATGACGCCGGTGTTGGCCTGATCATTCACCTCATCCAACGCCTGCCGGTAGTTGAAGTTTTCGCCGCTTTGCGCCAAGACCAGACTCAAGACGCTATTGTTCAACTCCCCATCCATGGTATACCAAAAACCCATGAATGGCTCTGTGCGCACCCACGTCGTGCCCTCATCAATCCCTTTGTACAATTGCTTGATGCTCGGCGGGACTTCTTTCAGATAGTCCGTCAGGCCCAGGCGTTTCAAATCGTTCGGGTTCACAAAGCGCGCACGGCCGGAGAAGACCATCGTCTTGATTTTTTCGTCATTGGCTTCCGACGAGGTCAACGCCATCATGACTTTCCAAATGGCGTCGCGTTCCACTTTTGGACGACGGCTGACACCTTCACTCATGACCGCATAGTGACGTTGCGCCTGGACCACCGGCCTGCCGTTCGGCCCGCCGGGGATGGGGAACACGCCCAAGAGATTCGGGTCGATACCGACAGACTGCTGGTACGATTCCATGTCGTTGAAGAACCACTGTACCATCGCCACAGTGCCACGGCGCAAACTCGCACCCCAGTCGACCGTCGTCGCCGGGCCACCGAAGGGTAAGACCACCCCGGTCCCGACATCGTCGGGTTTGAAGGTCACTTCACGTCCGTCCGGCAGCGCCACTTTACCCGCGCGCACCTGCTCAGCCGTCAAGTTGATGGGTTCTTTCGTTTGCGGATCTTTGATCCACTTCTGCCAGCGCAGGCGGTGGTAGAACGCGGTCGCGTCTTTCGCCGCGTCGCTGGCCAGGTCGGCCTGCCATTGCGGCGTGACCTTGGTGAGGTCTTCCTTGGTATCCGGGGCAAGGAACGTGGTCGCTTCCATCGGGAACGTGTATTTTTTTCCGGTGGTGGGGCTCGTGCGAATTTGCACGACCGGACTGCCACCGGCACTGTTCAGCCAGGGAAGCCAGGTGAATCCGTAACTCGGCAAGGCGATTGCGCGGCGGTCGGACTTCGGATCGGAGAGCTTTTCGCACCAATAGAGGAACTCATCCCAGGTCTTCGGCGGTTTGTTCGGGTCGAGCCCCGCCTGCCGCACCAGGTCGATGCGGAAAATGATGCCCATGTATTGGATGCCGGACAAGGGGATGCCATGCACTTTGCCGTTGTCGGTGGCCACTTGGCGCCAGAGGGGAGGAACTTTCTTCCACCCGGCCCATTTGGCTTCCGCGGGATCAACCTGGCCATTCCCATCTTTATCCTCACCCACCCACTCGTTGATGGGGTAGGTGAATTTCTGCTGCATATCATTACGAATGATGTGGAACCAGGAGAGGTAGAGGTCTGGGGCGGACTGCCCGGCGATGGCCAGCATTAACGGGGTACGCCCGGCATTGGCAATCTGTAATCCGGCCCATTCGCTTACTTTGATGTTCGGCTCTTGCTTCATCAGCTTGATGACCGTATCAGAGGGCAAAGCGCCGTGCGAAGGAGCCCACCAGAGGCTGTAGGTGCTGACCGAAATCCCTTTGTCAGGCGTTGCAGCGTCTGCCGCAACAGTCGTGACCCCAAGGCCGGTCAGGAGGAGAATGAGGAGCGCTGCGAGACGTACCGCAACGCGCCCTCCCGGGTGAAGAGATTCATGCATAAGACCTTCTCCTGAGTGAACGAGAAAGATGATCACCGCCGTGCGGTAGTCGCAAGGCAGCACTAGTTCGGCAAGATAAACGGCGCCACCACTCTTTGCGCAGACACACTTTGCACCGGAACTCACATGAACGAGAGGCATTGGTCATGCGTACTCAAGCGTGCTCTGCAGTGAAGAAGTGAGCGGACGTAAACCTCGTAAGCGTGCAATAAAATATATCGAATCCTGATTAGCTGTGCGAGGGAGTAGCCGCTGATACCCTGCGCATTCAAGCGTAATGACTGCAGGCAACACTCTGCGAGCTTCCCACCACGGGAACGGGGGCGTGTAATGTGAACTACGAGTTCATCGACAGAGGAAACCATGGCCGCTGATGCAGCGATCCACTGGACGATCCATCGCCGTCTCCCACTGATGACAAGTAGTATTGTAGCATTCGGCAACTAATTCTTCAAGTAATCCCAAGGTTACCAATATGGGATACTGTCACATGCCCCATTCTCAGAAACTGTTTGCAAATTATCCGTCACCGTCTCGCGGGTCTTTTTTGCAAACAGTTTCTCAGTGCCGTACCTTGGCGCATGCAGTAGAACTCCGACCGATCAACTTTGCCGGAATGACCATCTGCACATCGGCCGTCGCCCGTCCGAGCAAACGGTCAATGAGCAACTGCGTGGCACGCCGACCGAATTTCCGCAAGGGCAGCCGGACGGTCGTCAACAGGTTGTGCCCTTGGGTATCCAGCATCTCATCGGTATCGTCGAACCCGACTAAACTGATATCATCCGGCACACGGAAATCGCCGCGCGCCAAAATCTGTCGTACCACCACCGCAAAGGGATCGTTCGGCGCCAGCACGGCGGTAATTTCAGGATGTTGACGCAGCAACGTCAGCAGCGGATGGCGTGTCGACCAGGCGGACATTGGTAAGCGGGGAATTTTCGTGATTTCCGCCGCCACGAACGCGAGGCGCCAGAGTGTGGCGTCAATCTCCACCGCATGCAGGTGCCTAGTCGGGTCCAACCCATAGTCCAGGCATGCTTGACGGTAGCCCAAGAGCAATTGGTCCTGGTGAAAACCGAACGTCGTGCCGCCGGGCGGGTGAAAGGTGACAAAATGGCGGTGCCCCAACGCGAGCAAATGCGTCACTTCCGCCGCGGCGCCGACCTGGGCATCCGTCATCACGGTCGAACAATCCGGCACCGCCGCCATAATGGACACGACGGGACGCCGACCGAACAAGGGCTCTTGGCGTAGTTGGGTGAGGATCTGCTCGGAGTATTTCCAGCCGACCATCAATATCGCGCCATCGACTTCTCCGCGGTGAAAGCTGGGCGGCAATCGGGTGAGGCCGGAGACCGGCGCGTTCACCGCCATCACCCCGTACCCCTCACGCGTGGCGACATCCAGAATGCCCTGAAACTGCGCGGTATAATACGGGGCGCGATAAAAATGCGGCGGGAGGAATAAGGCCAGTAAATTGTTGATCACCGGCTTGCCGAACCGGCTCATCACCAGGCGACGGGCATTGGTTTGGCGTGATGGATCATACCCTAACTCGGCGGCAGCGGCGAGAATGCGTTGTGTCGTCACTTGGGGGAACCGCTGGTGGTCACGCAACGCCATCGATACCGTCGCAATGCCTAAACCGCACTGCTCCGCAATATCCTTGAGCGTCACGGTGCGTGACGGACGTATGGGCTCCTCATCTATCGTGTCAACCATCCACATCCCCTCACGTCAGATGCGTCAGTCCAAAAACGGGCGCATGGGAATAGCACTACCACCCTGCAAGTGTGTCGCAAATCGCCCTCGCATCAGGTGTGCGCTTCTCCCGTATGCTACCCCAAGCAGTGGACAGGGGTCAAGGGATGGACGTGATGATGAAAGGCGTGGTGTGCATCTCACGAAGGGATCAGCTCCAGGCATCGCGGTTGAAACTGCGCACCGGCCGCACGGAAACGTGCCAAGACTTGCGCTTGACTAGCCTTACCCGTCACGCCAATTTGCTGCACGGTAATGGACGCGACGATATTTCCGAGCATCGCCGCCTCGTCCGGGCGCGCGCCGCTACACAACGCCAGCACCAGACTGGCCATCGTGCTGTCACCTGCGCCGCAAATATCGATGGGACCCGCCTGGGGGAGGGTCGGCACCAGGGATATCTGGTCGTGGATGCTCAAGATGCCATCTTCGGCCAGGGTCATAAACACCGGACGCCCGTTGCGGGCAGCCAGGGCACGCCCCGCGGCGACCAGTTCGGGAATGGCGAGCATAGCCTGCGCCGATTGACCGCAGGCGCGCAGGGCTTCATGACGATTCGGTTTAATCCACATCTGCCGGAATTCATCGATGCGCTCCCGGGAATCGGCGAGAAAGAAAACATGCGGGTGCCGCTGGGCGAGTCGGCACAATTCTTCACGTACCACATCAGTCACCACGCCGCTGTTGCGGAGTTGCACCTGGTCTCCCACGACCACGGCATCGACCTGCGGCACCGTCCGGCGCAATTGGGTGAGGAGCATCGCTTCCGCCTTGGCGGAAATCGGGGCGTGATTCTTCATGTCCAGCCGATGGAGTTCACGCTCGACGCCCTGCGTGCGCAACATCGGTTTCGTATAGGTGGGCGTCTGGCAGTCGAGCATCGGCAGCAAGGATTCCGTATCCACGCCCAGGGCGTGCAAGCAGTTGCGTAGTTCAAACCCCTCGCCGTCCTGCCCGATGATGCCCAGCGCCTGGATATGGCCTGCCCCGAGCGCGGCGAGATTCGCGCAGACATTGCCGGCGGCCCCCGGAGCAATCCGTTTTTCGACGACCTGGTAGGCATCGAGTCCCGTCTCGATCGACTCCTCAGTCAACGCCGCGTCCATGACTAAATATTTGTCGAGAAAAAAATCGCCGACCACCAGCACGCGTGCGCGGCCGAACCCTGCCAATATATCCTGCAGCCGTTGCTCGGTCATCATCACTCCTCGGAAAACAGATACGCCAGCAAGGCCGACGCGTGGCGGAAATGCGGGATAATCAGATCGGCGCCGGCCGAGATCAATCGTTGGCGTTTCCAGGGGTCGCAGGCGCACAGCCCCACCTCATCCGTCGCGACGCCGATCGCTACGCCCTCCACCTCTTTGGTGTTCTCGATTTCCACAAAGCCGTCGCCAAACCCCAACAGCGCGCTGCCGTGAATCCGGTGCTCGCGCAAAATCCGCTCAATGATCATCTTCTTGGAAAATTTCGCCAGGTCGTCTTGCGCGCCATACACGCCACCATCAAAATATGACGTCAATCCCAGGGCGGCGCATTCGTTGCGCACGTAGACTTCGTCCGTTCCGCTCGCCAGGAACAGCGACACACCGCGCGCGCGTAAGCCCTGCAGCATGGCTTCACTGCCCGGCACCATCATGGTGTCCCGTGCGATGGAGCCTTCCTGCAGCCCGGCGACTCGGTGCTGTATGTGCGTCCACAGGCGGTCATTATACAGGGCCTTATAGGCCATCGGCTCACGTGGCGTGCCCCCGCGCTGTGCGATTTCGTCGCACAGTTGCATCATTTGGTAGATGGTTTGCTTCCCGGTCGTCTGGTCGATGAATTCGCGCACGCAGGCATCGATCTCCTCCGTTGATTCCCCACTGTTGGTCTCCAAGAGGAATTCCACCATCATGGGGGCCATCACATCTTGCCAGCCCTGGCGAATGAGCGAAAGCGTCCCGTCAAAATCAAACAGGGCAAAACGAAACGCCCCGCGCGGATGCGTCGCCTGCACGATCTCAAACTCGTCACACACCACTGGTCCCATCGACCGATCCTTCCCACAGACTGCCTGCCCTGTGTCAGCTACCAGGGAAAACCGCCCCATTCTTGACATTGTAAAACGTTTCACTTATTATACTTACGATAAAATTCATCGTCAAGTCATGCGAAAGGATGTCTACAGATGCCTCGCCTCAATCGACGACAATTGCGCATGTTTCCCCTGGCGGAACGCCAACATAAGCTGGTCATGGACGCCATCGCCATTGCGCCGGATGCGCCACCGCCCGCCTTGTCTGCCGATGTCAAGGCGCAGGTTGAGGTGGCGGCACAGCGTATCATCGCCGCACGCGCGCACGACAAGCCGGTGATGCTCACCTATGGCGCGCATCTCATCAAAAACGGATTGGGCCCGCTCATCGTACGCCTGCTCGCGGAAGGGTGGCTCACCCATGTCGCCACCAACGGCGCCGGGTCGATTCATGATTGGGAGTTCGCCTTCTTCGGACGCAGTACCGAGGATGTCCGCGCCAATGTGGCGAAGGGGAAGTTCGGCGCCTGGGAGGAAACCGGTCGTTTGCTCAATCTGGCCATTGCGGTCGGCGGGACGCAACAGCTCGGATATGGGGAAGCCGTGGGGCGTATGATCGCGGATGGCGGGCTGGAAATTCCGACGCCAACTGCCCTGCGGGAGGCCATCGCCCATGCGGCCACGCAGCCGACCCCCGATGAAACCCTGGGCGCACTCGCCGATCTCCTGTACCTGGTCACGACGTTCGCCATCCCATCCGGCTGGCTCGCCATTCCACACCCATATAAAGAGACGGCCGTGCAGTATGCCGCCGCACGCCTCGGCGTGCCGTTTACCGTGCATCCGGGCATCGGGTACGATATCATTTACACCCACCCCATGAACTGCGGTGGGGCGATTGGCCGTGGCGCGGTGCGCGATTTCCTCAGTTATGCCGACAGTGTCAGCCAGTTGGACGGCGGCGTCCATCTCAGCGTCGGCTCGGCCATCATGGCGCCGATGATCTTCGAAAAGGCGCTGTCCATGGCCAATAACCTTGCGCTGCAACATGGGCACGCCCTCGCCGATTACTATCTGCTGGTCAACGACATCCAGGATGGCGGTGGCTGGGATTGGCGCAATGGCGAGCCGCCGATGGATAATCCGGCCTATTATCTCCGTTTCTGCAAATCGTTCTACCGCATGGGCGGCGAATTGGATTACGTCTGCCTTGATAACCGGGCGTTCCTCCTGGGCCTGTACCAGGCACTGCGTACCCAATGCAGAGGATAGCGCTTTCTGGCGAGGGGTTATATAATGGGGAGACATGCAGGTTAAGACCCCACGCGCGTATTCCGCGACCTGCGACACCCTGACTGCAGGAGATCAATGATGCTTAAAGGGATTTCCCCCTTACTTAGTCCCGAGTTGCTCGCGGTGCTGCACCGCATGGGGCACGGCGATCAAATCGTGCTGGCCGACGCCCACTTCCCTGGCGAGTCCTTCAATGCGCGCGTCCTGCGCGCCGACGGCCTGCGCATCCCCGACTTGCTGGATGCCATCCTGCCACTTTTCGTGCTCGACCCGTATGTCGAGAGCCCGATTTTTATGATGCAGGCGGTCCCCGGCGACACGCTCGATCCTACGGTAGAAGCGGCGTACCGTGCCGCCATTGACCGCCATGCGCCGGGCACTCCCGCCACTACGCGCGTCGAACGTTTCGCGTTTTATGAGCAAGCGCGCAGCGCCTTTGCCGTCGTCATGACCGGCGAGACGGCGAAATACGGCAATATCATCCTCAAAAAAGGCGTCACACCCATCGGCTAATGGCTATCACCTGACACAAAAACGCCCCTCCGGCCAGCAGGCGCAGGAGGGGCGTTTTTGCATAATCGTCATGCGAGTCGCGCCGGCGAGTCAGTGGAATTTGATGAGGACGATGAGGGCGAGAATGGCCAGCAACGAAAACCAGGCCCACCCACGCCGAACCTGCCGAATGTTCGTAATGCGTCCGGACCACGCATAGAGCGTAAACGCCGCGCCCAGCGTCACGAAGAGGTAAAAGGCTGGGGGCAGGATGCTTAGCGCACACATCCAATACATCCCTGCCATGCCGGCCCCGACACTGATGATACTGAATATCCACACGGCCTGCGGCACGACGCGGTAGGAGAGCCGCCGGTCACGCTCACGTTGTAACATGCGCGTGCGAATCGCCGAGCCGAGATGCAGGCAGACAATCGTGGCATAGACCACCGGGGAAATCGCGGCCAAGCCCCAAATAGCCCCGCATTGCACGCGCAAGAGCGGGTTCACCATACCGCTGAAGATGAGCCCCGCCCACCAGAAGCGCTTCAAACGGATGGGGGGAACGCAGTAGGCCATCTGCCCGAGCATCATGCCCACGAATAACGGGAGCAAATTCTGTGACACGATGCCCGCCAGCGCACAACAGAGGACCGGCGCTCCCAAGAGCCCGACCAGAAGGACGGGGCTCTTCGCATAGCCCTCTTCTTGCACGAGGTCGGTGTACTCATTGAGGGCGTACAGTGTGGTCCACAGTAGTGCGGCCAGCACCATGGTCCAGATGGCGGAGGGTAAGCGAAAGGGGCCACCAGCCAGGTATAACCCCACGGCGACCAGCAGGGGCGTTTTCATGATCACGAAGACACGGTGTAGCGGAAGGATCTGCCCCAGCGTAATAAGCCGGGGGAGGACCAGCGCTTCCACGTCCAACAATTGCGGCAGATCGGCAGAAAGCGTCTCTACGGGTGAGGTGACCATTGGATGCTATTATAACATTCAGGAGGGTGTTCACGAAATACCCTGAAAAAAGTAACGTCCGAGCGCCTGGATACGCGGTATTCAGAGAAATCCACCACGGATCACCGGTTACCGGGGGCTAAAAACAGGAAATACTGGGAACCATAACGAAACAGACTCCACAATGCAGAGTACTTCTTGGTACCATCAGCACTGGACGCCAAGCCGTATCGCGCGTTGGAGGAAAGGTTCTCACGACAGCACCACCATGGCAGGCTTCCCCGCGCGCAGCCGATTACTCTGCTAGCGGAGAGCTACGTTTGGCCACTGGAGCGAAAGGCGCCTTGACTGCACCGACCGTCAGTATCATCATACCCATGCGCAATGAGGAAGCGTTCATCGAGACGTGCCTGGCCTCGCTGCGCCAGCAGAGCTATGCGGCTGAGCGCATGGAGTTTCTTGTGCTCGATGGAGCATCCGCCGATCGCTCCGCGGCGCTGGTACGGCAAATCGCCGCGCATGACCCGCGCGTCCGGCTTATCGACAATCCTGGACGCCACCAGGCCAGCGGGCTCAATATTGGCGTGGCAGCAGCGACCGGCGACATCGTCGTGCGCGCTGACGCCCACGCAACCTACGGACCGGCGTATGTCGCGACCTGCGTGGAGCACCTCGTGGCGGGACGGGCGGATAACGTGGGGGGCCGGCAATGCGCGGCCACCGATGGCCGCTACCTTGGACGTGCCATCGCCGCCTTGCTGCGCACGCCGCTGGGCGCGGGCGACGCACGCTATCGGCTCGCCACCAGCGTCTGCTATACCGATACCGTCTGGCTCGGCGCCTGGTATCGCCGCACGTTGCTGGATCTCGGCGGCTTCGACGAGACATTCGTGACGAATGAAGATTATGAATTCAACTGCCGCTTGCGCGCGGCCGGTGGACGCATCCTCCTCGACCCATCGCTGGAGAGCAGCTATTACGTGCGCCCATCGCTGAAGCGACTGGCATGGCAGTATTTCCGCTACGGCGAGGGGAAAGTACGCACGTTGCGCCGCCACCCGCGTTCGCTCAAGGTACGCCAAGCTTTACCGGCGCTGCTCACTGCTATGCTGCTCGGAGCCATGGCGCTCGCGCCCTGGAGCTGGCTACCGCTGGCCATCATTGGCGGTGGCTATCTGGCCATACTGCTGCTCGGAAGCCTGCAAGCCGCGCGTGAAGACTGGACATTTTTGCCGGCGCTTCCCATCATCGCCCTCATCATACACCAAGCGTGGGGGTGTGGTTTTCTCTGGGCACTCATCACGCACGGTGGCCTGAAGCGCCTTGGCGGCATGCCGCCGCCCGCCTGCCCCGCGTTCCTGGGAAAAGAGCAATCATAATGGCATTTTTTCGCTCGCGACGTTTGGAACACTGGTTGCGCCTGGCTGACACCCTGTTGGCGGTGTTGTTGTGCGCCTGCGCCTGGTTGTTTTTCCCGTGGTACTTAAAACATACCTTGGCCTATGTCACGGCCGCAGCCTGGCTCAGCGGCATTTTTATGGTCAGCGGGCATAACCCGGCTTACCTCCACCCACGCCACCGCATCGCGATCTCCATGAGTCTCTCCGCACTCTTCGCGGCAGGCGTCGGGGTGGTCTGGGGTGGTTCGGGATGGCACTGGTATATGGAGGGGGGCTTGCTTTCCCTCATCGTGATCACGATTGCCGGTACCGTCGTCCGTTTACTCGCCTCGTTCATCGTGGAGCCGCAAGCCTTTCAACTCATCCCGTGCTGGTTGCCAACGGAATTCGCACCGCTGCTCCACGAGATTGCCCATTACCCGCATGTCCGCCTGGAGCGCATGCTGACGGATGCCACACAGCCGTTGCCCGAGCGCCGTTCCGGCTTTCCCATCTACCAGGCCGTGGCCAATCTCCATGTCGATGAGCGGGAATTCGCCACGCTGCAACCGCTGTATGCGCGCCTCGACGTGGTGGATATCTGCGAACTCTACGAGCACATGGTGGGAAAAATCGCTATGATCCACACGGAGCACGGCTGGGCGCTCCCCTCTGCCCTGCGCGTCCCCTCCGCCATGTACGGCACCGGCAAACGTCTCCTCGATATTGCCATCACCGTGCTTGTCAGCCCACTCATCGTGCTGATTCTCGCGTTCGTCGCGTTGGCGATCAAACTGACGTCCCCCGGTCCGGTCTTCATTGCGCAGGACCGTCT
>DASXVL010000305.1:0-9282 GCA_036504255.1 Armatimonadota bacterium
AGGCAAAAATCGCATTTTTACAGATAGGCAAAAGGTATGCCAACTCCTGAGTTGGCGCGCTACGGCTCAGCTATGGCTTCAACTTTTGTTCGCAAACAGGTGCACCCTGGTTTTTACGAAGGAATCGGGGACTGTCCTCGCAGACAACGCCCCGCTGGCGGAAGGGCTAGCCCATGGGCAGTAGTACTCTTAGCCCGAAGGGCTCGTATTCTATAGCCCTGGGCAACGCCCAGGGTGGCAGGGTAGTAGGATAATCAGCCCTGTAAAGGGCGGCATGCAAGGAACACAAAAATGTCACATGCTGCACGCACATGCATGCATGCAAATCATTGATCACACATTCCGAGCCAGAGTGGAATGAGCATGTCGCCCTTACAGGGCTAGCCCCTGGGCATTCCGGCGACCCTGGGCGTTGCCCAGGGCTATAGAATGCGAGCCCTTCGGGCTTGCAGGATAGCCGGGCGTTGCCCAGGGCCGGACACCACAGCCATCCTCCCCGCCCGTCGCCAACCGCGCAATTATTCCTGTAGAAGCGGTTCGCCAGGGAGTATTCAC
The DNA here is from genome assembly GCA_036504255.1 of Armatimonadota bacterium. GTDB lineage: Bacteria > Armatimonadota > Hebobacteria > CAIYQO01 > CAIYQO01 > DASXVL01. Next base: position 556 of record DASXVL010000305.1, read on the forward strand.
CGAAGAAAGATTTATGCTACAATAGCGAGAACCGTTAATACACCGATAGTCCAAGTGCATTCCCCTCAAGGATCCCCCCTGTGCTGCGGACATATTCCGGGCTGTCTTGCGCACGCCGGAATATTTTGTGTCTGCCGCATCGGTCGAGTTGGCGCGTGCCGGCTCCCTTGAGAGTTAGAAAGGTCATAGGGTCGCGTAGTTATGAACAGCATGGGTTATCCCAAGAAGCAAGGGCTCTACGAGCCGCGATGCGAACATGATGCCTGCGGCGTGGGCTTTGTCGTCAATATCGAGGGCAAACCGTCGCACTCCATTGTGCACCAGGCCTTGACGGTGCTGGTGAACCTCGACCATCGCGGCGCGCGCGGCAGCGAACCGAATACCGGCGACGGCGCGGGCATTCTGCTGCAGCTTCCCCATACCTTTTTCCGCAAGGTGTGTACGGAGATCGCCCTGCCCGCCCCCGGCGCCTACGGCGTCGGCATGCTCTTTCTCGCGCCTGACGCGACAGAGCGTCGCGCGTGCGAGCAGATCCTTGAGGATATCATCGCCGAAGAGGGTCAGACGTTGTTGGGCTGGCGCGATGTGCCCACCGACAACAGCACGCTGGGCGCGACGGCGCAATCGACCGAGCCGTTTGTGCGCCAGGTCTTCATCGGCAAGAGCGCCGATGTCGCCGATGGCCTCCCTTTTGAACGCAAACTCTATGTCATTCGCCGTCGCGCGGAAAACGCCATTCGTTTGGCCAACCTGTCCGGTGGCGAGTACTTCTATTTTTCCAGCCTGTCGGCGCGCACCCTGGTCTATAAAGGGATGCTCACCCCGCAGCAGGTGATCGAGTTCTTCCCCGATCTCTCCGACCCGTCCATGGAAAGCGCGCTGGCGCTGGTGCATTCGCGCTTCAGCACCAACACCTTTCCCAGTTGGGAACGCGCGCATCCGAACCGCTACGTCATTCATAACGGTGAGATCAACACGCTGCGCGGCAACGTCAACTGGATGCATGCGCGCGAGATGATCTGCGCCTCCGAGATCTTTGGCGACGACCTGGAAAAGCTCCGTCCGATCATCGATCAGGATGGCAGCGACTCCTCCATGTTCGATAACTGCTTCGAGTTCCTCTCGCTGGCCGGCCGCTCGCTGCCGCACACGGCGATGATGATGATCCCCGAGCCGTGGTCGAATCACGAGAGCATGAGCGAGTCCAAGAAAGCCTTCTACGAGTACCACAGTTGCCTGATGGAACCGTGGGATGGCCCGGCCTCCATCGCCTTCACCGACGGCTCCGTCGTCGGCGCGGTGCTCGACCGCAACGGCCTGCGCCCCTCGCGCTACTACATCACCAAAGACGGCATGGTGGTGATGGCCTCGGAAGTGGGCGTGCTCGACATCCCCGCCGACCAGGTGCTCAGCAAGGGTCGCCTGCAGCCGGGGCGCATGCTGCTCATCGACACCGAGAAGAAGCGCATCGTCGAAGACGACGAGATCAAGGAACAGATCGCCGCCGAGCATCCCTACCGCGCCTGGCTCGACGCGAACCTGACGCCGCTGGCCGCGCTGCCCGCGCCGCCGAGCGTGCCGGAACCGGATCACGAGACGGTGCTGCAACGCGAGCACGCCTTCGGCTATACCTACGAAGACCTGCGCATGGTCATGGGCCCGATGGCGCTCGACGGCGTGGAGCCGGTCGGTTCCATGGGCATCGATACGCCGCTCGCCGTGCTGTCGAGTAAGCCGCAACTGCTCTACAACTATTTCAAACAGCTCTTCGCGCAGGTCACCAACCCGCCGATTGACTCGATCCGCGAAGAGATCGTCACCGCCATGGGCACCACCATCGGCCCGGAAGGCAATCTGCTCAATCCGCAGCCGGGGAGCTGCCGCCAGATCAAGCTCGCCTCACCCATCCTGAATAACGAGGAAATGGCCAAGCTGACGCATCTCGATCAGCCCGGCTTCAAGTCGGTGACGCTGCCCATCCTCTTCGACCCCACGCTGGGCGGCGCGGGGCTGGAAGCGGCGCTGCGCCACCTCTGCGCGCAGGCGAGCGCGGCGATTGCCGACGGCGTGAATATCATCATCCTCTCCGACCGGGGCGTGGACCGCAGCAATGCAACCATCCCCGCGTTGCTCGCCGTCGCCGGGGTGCACCATCACCTCATCCGCGAAGGCTCGCGCACCAAGGTCGGGCTGGTGCTCGAATCCGGCGAGCCGCGGGAAGTGCATCACTTCGCCGTGCTCATCGGCTATGGCGTGGGGGCGATCAACCCCTACCTGGCCTTTGAAGCGCTGGACGACATGATCCGCCAGGGCATGCTCACCGGCACCACGCACGCGGACGCCGTCTACAAGTACGCGAAGGCCGCCGCCAAGGGCGTGGTGAAGACCATGTCGAAGATGGGCATCTCCACCGTGCAGAGCTATCGCGGCGCGCAGATCTTCGAAGCCGTCGGCTTGCATCATGCGGTCATCAACCAATACTTCACCTGGACCCCGTCGCGCCTGGAAGGCATCGGCCTCGACGAGATCGCGCAGGAAGTGCAGTTGCGCCATGCGCACGCCTTCCCGTCACGGCCCATCGAGCACAAGACCCTCAACACGGGCGGCGACTACCAGTGGCGCAAAGACGGCGAGTACCACCTCTTCAACCCGGAGACGGTGCACTTCCTGCAGCAGGCCTGCCGCAACGACGACTACGCCAAATATCAGCAGTACGCCGGGCTGGTGAACACGCAGACGACGCAACTCTGCACGCTACGCGGCCTGCTCGAACTGCAGTTCGCCGCTGAGCCCATCGCCATCGACGAGGTGGAATCGGTGGAGTCGATCTGCCGCCGCTTCAAGACGGGCGCCATGTCCTATGGCTCCATCAGCCAGGAAGCGCACGAGACGATGGCCATCGCCATGAACCGCATCGGCGGGCGCAGCAATACCGGGGAAGGCGGCGAAGACGCCGCGCGCTTCACCCCCGACGCCAACGGCGATTCGCGCTGCAGCGCCATCAAGCAGGTGGCCTCCGGGCGCTTCGGCGTCACCAGCCACTACCTGGTGAACGCCAAGGAAATTCAAATCAAGATGGCGCAAGGCGCCAAGCCCGGTGAGGGTGGCCAGTTGCCCGGCCGCAAAGTCTACCCCTGGGTGGCGCGCGTGCGCCATTCCACCCCGGGCGTGGGGCTCATCTCGCCCCCGCCGCACCATGACATTTACTCCATCGAGGACCTGGCGGAGCTCATCCACGACCTAAAGAACGCCAATCAGGGCGCGCGCATCAGCGTGAAGCTGGTCTCCGAGGTCGGCGTCGGCACCATCGCCGCCGGGGTGGCGAAAGCCCACGCGGACGTGGTGCTCGTCAGCGGCTATGACGGCGGCACGGGCGCTTCGCCGCGCTCCAGCATCCGCCACGCCGGGCTGCCCTGGGAACTGGGGCTCGCGGAGACGCATCAGACGCTGCTGCTCAACAACCTGCGCAGCCGCATCACGGTGGAAACCGACGGCAAGCTGCTCACCGGACGCGACGTGGTGGTGGCCGCGCTGCTCGGCGCGGAAGAGTTCGGCTTTGCCACCGCGCCGCTCATCACCCTCGGCTGTATCATGATGCGCGTCTGCCAGCAGGACACCTGCCCGGCGGGCATTGCCACACAGAACCCGGAACTGCGCGATTGCTTCAAAGGCGATCCGGCGCACGTGGTCAACTTCATGCATTTCATCGCGCAGGACGTGCGCGAATTGATGGCGCAACTCGGCTTCCGCACCATCGACGAAATGATCGGGCGCACCGACAAGCTGCAAGCGCGCAAGGCCATCGACCATTGGAAAGCGAAGGGGCTCGACCTCTCGCCCATCCTCTACTCGCCCAATGTTCCGGCGGACACCGGCCGCTACTGCCAGGTGCCGCAAGAGCACGGGCTGCAGCACGCGCTGGACAACACCGTACTGCTCGGCCTGTGCGAGCCCGCGCTGGCGCGGGGAGAACAGGTGCGCGCGACGGTGCCCATCCGCAACATCAACCGCGTGGTCGGCACCATTCTCGGCAGCGAGGTGAGTAAGAAGTATGGCGCGGAAGGCTTGCCCGACGGCACCATCGACCTGACCTTCACCGGCTCCGCCGGACAGAGCTTCGGCGCCTTCGTGCCGCGCGGCATCACGCTGCGCCTGGAAGGTGACGTCAACGACTATCTGGGCAAGGGGTTGTCCGGCGGCAAGATCATCATCTACCCGCCCGCCAGCGCCACCTTCGTGCCGGAAGAGAATATTATCGTCGGCAACGTGGCCTTCTACGGGGCGACAGGCGGCGAGGCCTACATTCGCGGCATGGCCGGCGAACGCTTCTGCGTGCGCAATAGCGGCGTCAACACCGTGGTGGAAGCCATCGGCGACCATGGCTGCGAATACATGACCGGCGGTCGCGTCGTCGTCATCGGGCCCACCGGCCGCAACTTCGCCGCCGGCATGTCCGGCGGTATCGCCTACATCCTCGACGAGGACGGCGACTTTGCCACGCGCTGCAACGTGCAAATGGTCGATCTCGACCTGGTGGAAGATACCGGGGAGATCGCCGAACTGCGCGGCATGATCGAACGCCACGCGGAATACACCGGCAGTACGGTGGCGCAACGCGTGTTGGCGGAGTGGGAGACGCTGCTGCCCAAGTTCGTGAAGGTCATCCCGAAAGACTACAAACGCGTGCTGGAGGCCATCGAGCGCGTGCTCGCCACCGGCGTGAGCGGTGACGAAGCGGTGATGGCCGCCTTTGAAGAGAACAAGCGTGACGTGGCGCGCGTGGGCGGGAACTAGTCCTCGCCAGTGAGATCGTTTGGGGCGCGCCCCCGCGCCCCGCATTTTTATCTTGGAGAAGTATCATGGGTAAGCCCACCGGCTTTTTGGAATATGAACGAGAACTGGCGGCCGACCGTCGCCCGGAAGAGCGGATTCACGACTGGAATGAGTTCCACGAGCACTTTCCGGAAGACTGCCTGCGCACGCAAGGCGCGCGCTGTATGGATTGCGGCGTGCCCTTCTGCCACAGTGGGCTGACGCTGAGCAATATGGCGTCCGGCTGCCCGATCAGCAATATCATTCCGGAATGGAATGACCTGGTCTATCGCGGCCTCTGGCAGCAAGCCCTGGAGCGCCTGCAGCGCACCAACAACTTCCCCGAATTCACCGGGCGAGTCTGCCCCGCGCCCTGCGAAGGCGCGTGCGTGCTCGGCATCAACAAGCCCGCCGTCACCATCAAGGCCATCGAATGCGCCATCGTTGACCGCGCCTTCGACGAAGGCTGGGTCTCCGCCGCGCCGCCCGCCACGCGCACCGGCAAGACGGTCGCCGTGGTCGGGTCCGGCCCCGCCGGGTTAGCCTGCGCCGCGCAGTTGAACGCCGCCGGCCATGCCGTCACCGTCTTTGAACGCGCCGACCGCATCGGCGGCCTGCTCATGTACGGCATTCCCAACATGAAGCTCGACAAAGGCGTGGTACAGCGCCGCATCGACCTGCTCGCCGCCCAGGGCGTGACCTTCGTCACCAATACCGAGATCGGCAAAGACATTCCCACCGCCAAGCTGCGCGACGATTTTGACGCCGTGGTGCTCTGCGCGGGCGCGACCAAGCCGCGCGACCTGCCCGTGCCCGGCCGTGAACTCGGCGGCGTGCACTTCGCCATGGAGTTCCTCAGCAAGAATACCAAGAGCCTGCTCGATTCCAAACTCCACGACGGCGCGTACATCTCCGCCAAAGGCAAGGATGTCATCGTCATCGGCGGCGGCGATACCGGCACCGACTGCGTCGGCACCTCCATTCGCCATGGCTGCCGCAGTGTGGTGCAGTTGGAAATCATGCCGCAGCCCGGCGACGCCCGCCTGCCCAACAACCCCTGGCCGGAATGGCCGCGCGTGCTGCGCACCGACTACGGGCAGGAAGAAGCCGCCGCGCTCTACGGCAGCGACCCGCGCGAATATTGCATCCTCACCAAGCAGTTCGTCGGCGACGACGAAGGCCAGGTGAAAGAGATTCACACCGTGCAGGTCGAGTGGGTGCGTGACGAGAACAACCGCGTGGTGCCGCAAGAGATCCCCGGCAGCGCGCGCGTCCGCCCCGCCCAGCTCGTGCTGCTCGCCATGGGTTTCCTCGGCCCCGAGGACACCGCCATCGAGCAACTCGGCCTTGAGCGCGACGCCCGCTCCAACGTCAAAGCCGAACACGACTGCTTCGCCACCAACCTCCCCGGCGTCTTCGCCGCCGGCGACATGCGCCGTGGCCAAAGCCTCGTCGTCTGGGCCATCAACGAAGGCCGCGGCGCCGCCCGCGAATGCGACCGCTACCTGATGGGCGCGACCGTGTTACCGTAAGCGACGTTGCTCGCTCGTCTTTGGGTCGGCAGTCTGTGGACTGCCGGCCCTTTTTTTTGTGTGGAGGGGGAGACCCCAGGGAGGAAGGCAGGGCTGGAGTCCTTAGCACTGTTTGGAAGGGTTCGAGCCGCAGCGAGTCCCGCCGTTCCCTCCTTTGCCCCGACAGGGGCACGCAGCCACTAGCCACCAGTGCAGCGCAGCGAAACTGGTGGTTTACCCGGTAGGAGAATAATCAGCCCCGACAGGGGCGACAGCAGGAACCTCTGTCGCCCCTTCAGGGCTTGGGCCTCATCGGCAGACGCGGTCCACGGGTTACGCGTTGCTCCACCCGTGGCTAGTGGCTGCAAGCCCCTTCAGGGCTGGGGAAGAGACGGCGAGACTCGCTGCGGCTCGAACCCTTCCAAACAGTGCTAAGGACACTGAGCCTGCCTGCAAATTATCCTTCATTTTTTTACCAAAAATATCTCACCAGGCGAAAGGCATGGGGTGCGGCGCGCCGAAATAGCCCGAGGTGGGCGTGAGCGCCTGCCGTATAGCTAGCGTGTGAGGAGTGACATATGAGCGCAACTGAGCATCCGTTCCCTGCCGGAACCGCGCAGGCGCACCGAACCGACTGGTTCCACCAGGCGCAATGGGGGGTCTTTACCCATTATCTCACCACCCCAGATCTGCCGGTTGATGACTGGAATCGGCTCATCGATGATTTTGACGTGCCGGCGCTGGCCGCGCAATTGGCGTCGGTGGGCGCGCGCTATTATTGCTTGACCATCGGGCAGAACTCCGGGCATTTCTGTGCGCCGAACGCCACCTACGACCGCTATGTCGGCATTACGCCCAGCAAGTGCTCGCGCCGTGATCTCGTCGCCGATATCTACCGGGCGCTGGAGCCTTACGGCATCAAAATGCTCGTCTACCTGCCCTCCGGCGCGCCGGACCAAGACCCCACCGCCATCGCCGGGCTGGACTGGCAACGTGGGCCGTTCCGCAACCGGGAGTTCCAGCAGAAGTGGGAAGCGGTCATCCGCGAGTGGTCGGAGCGCTGGGGGGACAATGTCCACGGCTGGTGGTATGACGGCTGCTATTATGCGGATGCCATGTACCGCCAACCCGACGCGCCGAATTTCGCCAGCTTCGCCGCCGCCACGCGCGCGGGGAACCCGCAGAGTTTGGTCGCCTTCAATCCCGGCGTGCAGGCGCCCGCCTTCTTTACCGAGGCCGAGGACTACACCGCCGGCGAAGTGAACGAGGCGGCGGCGGTCGAGTGCAACGGTCGTTGGGTGGAGGGCGGCATCCAGTGGCATATGCTCAGCTTTCTCGGCCCCACCTGGGGCGCGTACCCGCCGCGCTTTAGCGCCGCGCAGGTACTGGAGATCACGCGCAACATCATCGCCCGCGACGGCGTGGTCACCTGGGATGTGCCCATCCAGAAGTCGGGGCTGATCCCGCCGGAATTCCTCGCGCAATTGGCGGCGATCAAGGAGGGGCTGGCCAACACGAGCGACACGCTGCTCGCGCAGCGCGTCACCGTCGTCGCGGCCCCCGTGATTTCCGCGGGCGGGCAAGCGCAGCCGGGGCAGTTACGCCTCACCGCAAAGAACCTGGGCAGCCGCGAATACCGCGGCACGTTGACGCCCTGGGCGGAGCCGGCGAGCGCGGTGCAGTTCCACGGCGACACGCGCTTCCCCATCACCCTCGCGCCCGGACAGGAAACGAGCGTCATGGTCGCGTTGACGACCTCGGCCGCGCAGGGCGACGACGTGTGCGTCGGCGCGGAGGGCTCGGCCAATGCCATCGCCCTACCCATCCGCCGCGAAATCAGCCTCCCTCGCCTACCGGCGCTCCCCCTCGCGGAGGTCGCCGGGACGCTCGCCCACTTGCCCGCGCGCCCCATCACCTTCAAAGGTGAGACCGTGGCCACGCTGCGCGTGGCGGTGGCCGGAGACACGCTGGCGCTTTCCGCCGAGGTGACGGACCACTGCGTCGCACGCGGCGTGCACCCCTGGGAAGCGTCGTGCGTGGAAGTGTTCGGCACGGGGCCGGATGAAGTCACCATCCCGCGCGACATCGGCCAGGTCTTCCTGCTCCCCGCGACCGCGAACGACGCCGCGGGCGCGCTCACCCAGTACCAGGGTGAGCTGGAGAAGAGCGCGGGCACGCAATTGCCGGAAGCGCGCATCCAGGTGCAGTCCTCCGCACACGAAGCAGGCTACCGCCTCCAGGCGCTCATCCCGCTCGACCTGCTGCACATCCCAGCCGGCGGCCCGTTCCGCCTGGAAGTCTCGCTCACCACCGCGCGCGCCGCCGACGGCCAGCGCATCCGCCCCACCCTCTTCGGCTCCAGCGGGCCCAACGGCAGCAATCAGGCGTATGGGCGCATGGTACC
>DASXVL010000306.1:0-5147 GCA_036504255.1 Armatimonadota bacterium
ATCGATTCCGGCTACATCGAGGCGCCACGGCGCTTTTTTTCTTTTTGCCACGCGGTGATCACTGACGAAGGCTACCTGTTGCACAAGTATAACGCTGATGGGTCGTTAGCCTCGTCCTGGCACGGCTGGTACCACGATGGGCAGAAAGAACTGCCCATCCAGGAGGACGAAACGGCGCTGGTGCTCTGGGCGTTATGGCGGCACTACCAGCGCTTTCGCGACGTGGAATATATCAAGCCGCTCTTTCGTGGCCTCATCGTTCGCGCCGCCAACTGGATGCTCAGTTATCGCGACCCGGAGACCGGTCTTCCGCTACCCTCCTGGGATCTGTGGGAAGAACGGCGCGGCGTCTTCGCCTGGACGGTCGGCGCTACCTGGGGCGGCCTGCAGGCGGCGGCGAATTTCGCGGAAGCCTTCGGCGAAGATAACCTTGCGCAGCAGTATCGGCAGGCCTGCGCTGCGATGCAATCCGCCACGGAACGGCTCTTCTGGGATGACGCGGAGCAGTGCTACGCGCGCATGGTGCGGCTGCAGGACGATGGCGCGGTCGAGCGCGACATGACCGCGGAGAGTTCGCTCTTCGGGCTGTGTTATTTCGGCATGATAGCGCCTGATGCCCCGCGTATGCGCGCCACCATGTTGCGGATGCGTGAGCGCCTGTCGGTGCAGACGCAGATCGGCGGTATCGCGCGCTATCAGCACGACCAGTATTACCGGGTGCGTGACGATGCGCAGGTGCCGGGTAATCCCTGGTTTATCTGCACGCTCTGGCTGGCGCAGTGGTATATTGAGATGGCGCACGAGCAGGCGGATCTCGTGCAGGCGTTAGGACTGCTGCATTGGGCGACCGACCACGCGCTGGCAAGCGGGGTGATGGGGGAGCAGGTGCATCCCTACACCGGTGAATCGCTTTCCGTCAGCCCGCTGACCTGGAGTCACGCGACGTTCGTACTCGTCGTGCACGAATACCTCGACCGTCTGCGCGCGTGCCGGAAAAAGCCAAAAGATAGCGCGGAGGATGCGCCGGGCAGTGATCTATGCATTGATTGAATGAGCAATTCGTGGCATGCTCTAAGCGGTGCAGAGCGCACCGGGAGGTAGAGTGTGCACGTATTGGAGTTCGGCGTTCGCGAATTCCTGAGTATGACCTTGAAAGTGGGAGGCTTGAGCGCCGAGTTCACGCCGCGCGCCCGTGCGGCTGCCGGTACCGCGGCGCATACCGCGGTCACCGCGACGCGTCCTGAAGGTTATCAGCGCGAAGTCTCCGTGCGCCATGTCTTTGAGCATGACGGCGTACGCCTCATCGTGCGCGGCCGTCTCGATGGCGTGCAACCCTGCCAGGATGGGGTCATGATCGAAGAGATCAAATCGACCTACCTCCCGCTGGATCGTATTATCCCGGAGCGCGAGCCGTTCCACCTCGCCCAGTTACGTCTCTATCATCATTTCGAAGTACAGCGCCGTCCCGGGCAGCGCATTATTCCCATCCTCACCTACGTGCACCCGCAGACGCTGCAGGAACGCTCGTTCACCATGGATTGGGAACCGGAAGAATCACGGCAGTATTTCGAAGCGTTGGCGATCATGTTGCTGCAGGCGGAGGCGGAGAAGCGGCAATGGCAGAAGGTACGCAATGCCAGCCTGTCCCACTTACCGTTTCCCTTCCCCACGCGGCGCAGCGGACAAACGGAACTGATCGGCACTGTCGAGCAGGCGATCCGCGGCCATCGCGACGCGCTGGTTGAGGCTGCGACGGGCATCGGCAAGACCATGGGCGTGCTCTACCCGGCCATCCGTCTGCTGAGTGGCAAGCGCCAGTACGCGCGCGTCTTCTACCTCACCGCGAAATCCGCCGGGGTGGAAGTGGCGCGGAAGGCCGTCGGCACGCTGCGCGCGCATGGCGCGCATCTGCGCGTGCTCTATTTGACGGCGAAGGAGCGTATCTGCCCCTTTGCGGGCGATGACAAACCGGAATGCGACGAGCAAGAATGCCCCTATGCCGAGGAGTTCTACACGCGCCTGGAGCGCTTGATGCCGACGTTGCTGCAGGAAGAAGAATGGACGCCGGAGTTCATTGCCGCTGTGGCCGCGCGTGAAGCGCTCTGTCCCTTCGAACTGTCGTTGGAACTGGCGCTCTTCGCCGACCTCATCGTCTGTGACTATAACTACGTGTTCGATCCCTCAGTTTACCTGCGGCGCTTTTTTGCGCCCGGCCTGCCGAATAATAATCTGTTTCTGGTGGACGAGGCGCACAACCTGGTGCCGCGCAGTCGCGAGATGTATTCGGCGCTGCTACAGGAAAGCGCGGTGGCGACTATTCGCACATTGTTCGGCACGCACCGCCAGGGCTTGTCGCAGAGCCTGGCGCGCGTGTTAGCGCAATTTGCATCCTGGCGCGACGCCGCCGAATGGGAAGGGGCGCAGGCGCTGCGGCTCGATCGCATACCGGAGGAACTCACATCGGCGGTCGAGAGCGTGCTCGACTACGCCAGCGATTTGCTGGTGAGCATGCCACGCGGCGACGCGCGCACCCAACTGCTGGAGTTCTACATCGACCTGTCGCGTTTTGCCCGCACCGCGGCGGAGATTACCTCGGAGTATGCGCTCTACGTGCAGTTCGAGCGCCGTGACGCGCGCCTGCACGTGCGCTGCCTGCATCCCGGCCCACTGCTGCGTACTCGTCTGGAACGGAGCATCGCCACCATCTTCTTTTCCGCCACGCTGGCGCCCACGCGTTATTTCGCCGTGCTGCTGGGGCTGCGCGATGGCTACAGCACCTTGTCATTGCCCAGCCCCTTTCCGCCGGAGAATCGCCTCTACCTGCACGTGCCGGACGTCTCTACCAAGTTTGTGGCGCGCGAGGCGACGCGGCCCTCGGTGGCGCAGGTACTCGCCAACGTCGTGCGCGCGCAGCCGGGCAATTATCTTGCGTTCTTCCCCTCGTACGCCTACCTGGGCGCGGTGTGGGCGGAGGTAATGCTCGGGCGAGCGCCGGATATCGCCGTACACGTGCAGCAGCCCGGCATGTCTACCGCGCAACAGGAAGCTTTTCTCTCAAAAGTGTGCACGGCGCGCCCGGAAGGCGCGAACCTTGGCTTGGCGGTGATGGGTGGGCTCTTCGGGGAAGCCATCGACCTGCCCGGCGATGCGCTCATCGGCACCATTATCGTCGGCCCCGGACTGCCTGCCGTCAACATGCAGCAAGAACTGATCCGTGAATACTTTGATACCACCATGGAAGATGAAGGCTTCTTCTACGCCTACACCGTGCCGGGCATGATTCGCGTCATCCAAGCCGCAGGGCGCGTCTTCCGCACCCCGCAGGACCGTGGCGTGGTCGTCTTAATGGATGACCGCTTTCTGGAAGACACCTATCGCGGTCTGCTGCCGGAGGATTGGTGCGCGGATGACGCGGAGTTCTCCACGCTGGGCTACCAGGAAACGCTTGCGGGGTTTTGGGGTGAAGGGTAGGTATTGTGAATAAATAACTGTACGCATTGTGTCTTGTCGTGCAGTCTGTCTCGTGATGTGAGCAAGCGTTTAGCGTTTCGCTGTAGCAGGTTGTCCCGTCGTACCTTCTCTTGGTGCCCGTAGCGCGCGCCCGCTGTGGCGCGCCTGTCATGCATGCTGACCCGTGTTCGTGATATCGCCTGAGCGTTCCCAACTTGGCACCCTGCGCCCTTGCGCCGCACGGATACGGTCGCACGACAGGCGCGCCACAGCGGGCGCGCGCTACAAACGCTCAATCTGCGCGGCTAGCGTCTGGGAATCCCCACGTGCCACCGTCCCCTATACGCTATACGCTATACGCTATACGCTGACATATGCAACAAGGCAATGTGCATGACAACACACAATCCGTATACCCGGAGATGCGCGTGGGCTTTTGGGGTGAAGGTTAGCGCTTGCGCGGCGGGCAGCAGGATTCCCGGATAATCAGCGACGGCTTCACCATGAGAGAGCGAGGTGGGAACGTCGTGCCTTCCGCCTCGGCACGGATGCATTCCAGCAGTAATCCGATGCCTTGCCGTCCGATCTCCACCGGATACTGTTCGACGGTGGTCAGCGAGGGCAATGAGGTGCGGCCGAAGGAAAAATTGCCGCAGCCAACGACGCTGAGGTCGTGCGGAATGCGTATGGCGTGCCGCGTCGCGCGTTGGATGAGTTGGGCGGCCAACTCATCCGTCATGGTCACAATCGCTGTCGGGCGTGCCGTGCGTCCTGCGCGGGGGAGCCAGATGTCGTCATACACGTCCAACTCCTTCACCAGACGCACACAGTATTGGGTGTCTAAACCATGCGCGCGCAGTGCTTTCTCAAACGCGTGGAGGCGTCCATGCGCATGCTGGGGGGAGATATGGTGGCCGAACACGCCAATCTGGCGATGCCCCAATCCCACCAGGTATGCGATGACCTGTTCCGCGAGTTGCGGTTCATCCGTGAGTACTTCATCAATGGGAATTTCCGTATCGTTGAAATCCATGCCGACCAATGCGACCCCGTGACTTTTTAGTTCCAGCAGCGACTCGGTGGGGATTGATTCCGTGTGACCCGACGCGAGTAAAATTCCATCCACGCGCTGTTCGACCAGCGTTTGTAGCCCTTTGATCGTATGCGAAATATTATGATGGGTTTGCAGTGTGATGACATGGTAGGTCTCTTCAAACGATTTTTCCAGCACACCCTGCAGCACGTAGGAGAAGTAAGGCGAACTCACCCAGGGCACGATGCAGCCGAGCGTGTTCGTTTTACCGGTGATGGCGCCTTCCATCAGACGGTTGGGGCGATAGTGATAGAGGTCGGCCAGTGCCCGGATCGCGTCTTTCGTCGCCTGACGCAGACGCGGATCATCACGTAGCGCCAGCGAGACGGTGCCGATAGAGTAGCCCGATAATTTGGCAAGTTGACGGATGGTCGACATGGTGTGGTTAAACTAGTTTAATGGATTATACACTCCTGTTGGCGTCCGCACAATGGGACGGGGGAGAAAGGCGGTCTGCTGCCGGATGAGGTGAAATGCTCCGCGTAGGACTATACGCATTGTGTCATGTCGTGCAGCCTGTCTTGTGGGTGAGTAAGCGTTTCGCTGTAGCGGGTTGTCCACGCCTTTCTCTTGGTGCCCGTAGCGCGCGCCCGCTGTGGCGCGC
>DASXVL010000307.1:0-4903 GCA_036504255.1 Armatimonadota bacterium
GCGGGAAACGGTTCGGGGGGTAAGCGCCATGCCGGTTCCCAGCTAGATAAGCCAGAGGAACGTGGCCCCGGCCAAGCAAAACATCACCAGGAAGTTGATGACCAGCACCTCGGTCGGGTGCTCCTCCACACGCAGCCAGTAGCTGAGCGCCATACCGGTGATGGCAGCCATAATTACCCACCATAGCAGCACAATCAGTACGTTGACCGGGTTGCGCCAATACGCCGGAAAGACCACCTCTCGTGGCAAATTCAACAGCATGCCCAGTTCCGCCGCCGCCACGGTCAGGAAGCGGAGCGGCAATTTCGGGTGCGCGCCATGCAGCAGCAGGTCGAACAGGCCGCCGATGCCGACAGCGACGACCAGCCACAGGACGTGATGGCCGCGGCCCATGAAGAGTTCATTGAGCGCAAAGAGGGCGAACAGGCCCACCATGACCGCGACAAGATGATAGGGGGCCACCGGCTGCGCACGGTCCTTCGACAGCGCGAGCGGCGTCTGGGGGCCATCATCCGGTGACAGCGGCATGGGTGCGTCGGGCATGTTCATAGTCAATCCATTCACGGAAAAGCGATATTGACTTCAAAGAGCCGCCCCCAGGGAAGCTCGGCGCGGAACGGGCGTGTCGGCAGGTGCGGGTAGCGGGCGGACAGTTCATCCCAGAGGGCGTGCATCGCCGCGTTCACCCACGCCTCGACTTGTGCGGCGTCTTTCTCTAAATTCAGCGGGGAAGCGCCAATCTCCTCTGCACGTTGCATCGCCCAGGCGCGCACCACGGGTTGGTAGAGGCCATCATCGAGCAGACGCACGCAGAGTGCGCGCTCATGGGCCGCCGCCATCGCCGGCGTCACGCCGCGCGCACGCGCCAACGCGTGCAACACCATGTGCGCGCATGTCGTCCCCAGCGTGTTCCCGGCGGTATTCCATCCCGCATAACTCTCTAATTCCCAAAAGCGCCCGGCGTCAAGCAGGGCATCAAGCAGGTGCGGATCGCCCCCGTTGCAATAGGCCACGTCCGCCACCGCCAGCGGTGACCCCAGCGCGGCGAGCCACGGCGCGACGGCGGAGCGTGGGTAGGCTGCCAGCGCCGCGGCCCAGGTCGGCGCGGGGAGCGCGGACATCTCGAACAGGTCGGGCTGCGGGGGCGTGAAGGTCTGCACGGCCAGCGGCAGGCCTGCCGCATCCGCCGTCGCGCCCACGGCGTCCAGGTGCCGTCGCACCACTTCCCGTAAGGGGAGATCCTCAAAGAGCGCCGGAGTTTCCGCCGCCTGTGCGTCGCGCAGGTGCGTGGCCACCGGCACGGTGAGGCCCGTCTCCGCCAGCAGGTAGCGCGCGAGCAGCGTCATCGCCGCTTCATCGGTACCCGGATAGACGCGCCAGCGCGCCGGGTCAATAGTCTCCGCCTGCGCGAGCAGCGCTTGCTGTTCCGCTACGTGCAACCCGGCAGGAGCGGTGTCTTCCTGTACCAGCGCCAGAAAATCGAGTACCCCTTCATCGAGCAATTGCAGCGCCGCGCGGTTGACCGCGTGATTGCGCGCGCGTGCAGCGAGGTAGGCGGCCAGTAGGCGAGGCGGAATGCGCGCTTCCACGGCCGCCAACTCCACCGCGGCGGACGCATCGCCCAGCCGTTCCGCCTCGTCGCGCAGCACGGAATAGCGGAAGATGTCGCGCCCGGCGGCGCGCGTCTCCGGGTCAGCGCCGGTAATGGTGAGCCGCATGATGACATTGAAGGCGTAGAGCCGGAGTGCCGGATATTGCGCCTTCATTTCACGCAGTACGGACAGGTGACGCAGGGCCTCCTCGGCGCTCAGCACGGGGGTGCGTGAGGCGACCAGCCCGCCGTAGGCGAGCATATCCAGCGAAACGACGGCGGCGCGCGCTTCGGCGGCGCTCTGCCGCAACCAATCCGCAAGACCGCTGGGATTGCCCGGCTGGAGGAAGCGGCCGAGCAGCGCAGGCGGGGGGGCGAGCAGTCGTTCCCCGGCGACCTCGGCGAGCAGTTGCGGGAAGGCCAGGTTCACCGGGCGGTCGTCGAGCGGCAGCAACAACAGGGGCAGCGTCACTCGGCGTCCTCCTCGGCGGCTTCACGCACGCGGTCACAGATGGAGGTGAATATTTGCCCCATGACGTAGCCCACCAGCGCGGCGGGCATGCGCGGCGCATGCGCTTCCGGGATGACATACTCCAGCGCCAGCGTCAACGTCGCCGTCTCGCCCGTGGGCGTAACCAGCCAATGCCCGTCAAAGGTGGTGAGGTCACCACCCAGCGCGTGAAATTGCAGTTCACCCTCGCGGACAATCTGCGCGTGCTCGCGCCAGCGTAGGTTCGCGACATTGGGCAGCGAGAGTTGCCGATCGAAGACCCAGCAATCCGCTTGCGGGGAACAGACATCGTCTACCTGTAAATACGAGAAGAGCCCGGCCACGCGTTGCACGTCACGCACCAGCGCCCAAACGCGGGCGGGGGAGGCTTGCACCGGCACGGTATGGGAAAAAGACGCCACAAGATGCTCCTGATCGAAGACGCTGGGGTGGACTCAGTGTACCCGCCCGCGCAGGACGTGTCCAGTTACCCGATGATCTCCTGCACGCGGCCGACCTGGCCATCCTGCAGGCGCACCTTGATGCCGCGCGAGTGATATGGCGAGCTGGTGAGCAGATCTTTCACCACGCCGCGCGTGCGTTTTCCGGTACGCTGGTCTTGTTTTAACACGATATCCACGGTGAGTCCCGGGCGGATATCCTGGCGATTTTGTCCTGACATACAGCTCTTATTCGCTGCACCGCAGCAGACATCCTGTCGCATATCCCCCGCCACGGGAAGGAATAACCGGCAGCGGGTCAAAGTATCAAGTGAACACGTCCATGTGTGTGAGGAGTTATTCGATGAGCGTACAATCGGTGAGCTACCTGCCGACCGTAATTCCGACGGCGAAGCAACTGGCCTTTCAGGATTGGGAGTTCGGCATCTTCCTGCACTACGGCATTCGTACCTTCTACGAAGGCCATCGCGATTGGGATGGCAAGCCCATGCCGGCAGCGGGTTTTAATCCCGAGCACCTCGATTGCGACCAGTGGGCGCACACGGCGAAGGAGGCGGGGGCACGCTACATGGTGCTCACCGCGAAGCATCACGACGGGTTCGCGAACTGGCCGTCACGCTATACGGATTACTCGGTGGCTTCCTCCCCGTGGAAAGATGGGCACGGCGACGTGGTGCGCGAATTTACCGACGCCTGCCGCCGGCACGGCCTGCACATCGGGCTCTATTATTCCCCGGCGGACGCCGCCAGCCCGATCTATGCCGACCCCAGCGCCTACGACAACTATTTCATCGACCAGATCAGCGAAATCCTCACCGGCTACGGCGAGATCGATATGCTCTGGTTCGACGGTTGCGGCTCGGAAGGGCATACCTACGATTGGGCGCGCATCATCGGGGAGATTCGCCGCATGCAGCCGGGCATCCGCATCTTCAGTATGGGTGATCCGGATTACCGGTGGGTGGGCAACGAGTCGGGCATAGCCCCGCTGCCGAGTTGGAATACCGTCGATGCCGTGCCCTTTTCGGTGCTGACGCAAGAGCTAGACCCCGTGCCCGCGCCGGCCTGGCTACCCGCCGAGTGCGACGTGCGCATGCGCTATGAGAACTGGTTTTACAGCGACCAGGACGAGGACACGGTAAAAAGCGTGGCCGAATTGATGGGCCTCTATTATTATTCCGTGGGGCGCGGCTGCAATCTGCTCTTGAATATCGGACCCGACCGGCGCAGTATGCTACCGGACAAGGATAGCGCCCGGCTATTGGAATTCGGCGCAGAAATACGCCGCCGCTTCGGCACGCCGCTCGCTACGCTGGCGGATTGCCGCGAGATCGACGGCGGGTGGGCGTACCTCGCCGAAGACCCGTTCCAGTTGGACCACGTCGTGCTGCAGGAAGACCTGACGGCGGGCGAACACATGCGCCGCTTCGCCGTGCAGATCGTCACCGCGCACACAAAGACCGACCCGATAACCATCTTTGAAGGCTACAACATCGGCCATAAGGCCATCTGCTCCTTCCCGCCCTTAACCTGCCGTGGCGTGCGCGTGGTCATTCAGGAGGCCGACGGCCCGGTGCGCCTGCGCGCGTTGGAGTTGCATAATACGCTGTTACGTTAGTTGCGCTGCGTCCGAGTCCTCATAAACTAACCCAACTCTGAAAGGAAGCGGGGCTCTCTGCGAAAACAGAACTTTGCTAATTTGATGGATTAACAGGCGCGCCCTTGTTAATATTACAAATAGAATCATTAATTCGCAAAATGTGACGGGTTTTCGTGCGTGTGACGGGTTGTGACGGGTTTCCCGGGTTTTTACTCTCCGCGAGGCAGTGCTAGTAAAAAAAACCGGAATTCTCAGCATTTGAGCGTGAAACCCGTCACAGAAGGGCCATAACCCGTCACATTTCACGAAAGAGAGATTCTTTTTATCGCATTAGTTAGCATGCGCAAGTACGGCATTTTTCCGCCCCAATTCCCCTTCCGTGGCTAAATAACACCGCTCTCTCCCCCCGCTGTAGGGGCCGCCCGCCGTGGCGGCCCGCACGTGTCGCGACCGCAGCTGTGCGGCGTGCGGGAGACGGGAGTGAGCCCAGGCGACGCACCTTGCCGTTCACGCGAACACGAGACACACCGGCACTACCATGGGCCGCCACGGCGGACGGCCCCTACAGCGAGAGACGCACACCAGCGTTCCTGCAATTGCGCATCCTGGACAGCCAGTTTGGGGTCACCCGCTCTTCGGTGTAGCGCGCGCCCGCTGTGGCGCGCCTGTGGTGCGACAGTATCCGTGTGGCGGAACGGAAGCCGGGTGGCAATCAGGGAACGCGCCGACGCTCTCGCGGACACGGGTCGGCATGCGAGACA
>DASXVL010000308.1:0-3197 GCA_036504255.1 Armatimonadota bacterium
TTCGGCTTGACAACTCGTCGTTGCTACCGATGAATAATTCGTCCATCGGAGAGCAGATGAGCTATTTCTTCGTTTTCCATCTCTTATACCGACTTGTGGGTAATACTATGGGCCCAAGCCCGGCTATCGCCCTCTAAGCAACAACTCTGCCTGCCATCCACAGCACCATCTAAAACAGAACCTAAGCCTGGCCTCCGCTGTTGTTTCCAGCCTGGGATAGCCGGGCTATGGCCCTGTTCCAGACAGTGCTGTTGACACTAGCCTTCCCTAAATCCCTTCGCCATGCCCATCACACCCCAGCGGGCACGGGCGCGGTGACCTTCCAGCAGAGCGTGACGCCCGGCGCGAGGCGTTGGGCGTGCGGGAGGGCGTACTGCGCGTAGTGGCCGGCGCTGGCGGTGCGCGTCAAGGGCGTCTCGCCCAGCGACACGGCGCAGTCGGCGGGGACTTCCAGGTGCGCGAGCGTGAGCGGGCCTTCGCCGAAGACGCGTTCGATGGTCAAGGTGACTTGCCCGTTTGCAGTGATGTCGGCGCGGCCCCAGAAGCGCGGGTGTACCAGCGGGTAGCGGCCGGGCTGCGCGACGCGGAGGCGCAGCAGGCCCTCCACCGGCGTGTAGGCGAAGTCGAGCGCGGCGTCGTAGACCAGCCAACTGGCGGGGGCCGTCATGTAGTACGCGCCCCAACTGGGCTCGCCGCCCAGCGGGCGGTACATCAGGCGCGTGTCGCACGGCGTCTGCCCGTCGCGCTCCACCGCGCCCATCATGCGCTCCCACAGCGGCCACAGGCGGTCCGGCGCTTTGCAGGCGACGGCGGTCAACATGAAGCCTTCCACGTAGGGCAGCCAGCCGAACGGCGTCATGTCCGCGCCGTCCTCGCCCACCTCATCGGGCGGCACGGTGAAACGCGCGTCGCCGTTGCGCGCGAGCAAGGCCGTGATGCAGGAGAGCAGTTTCGCCTCATCCAACACATCCTGCCCGGCGATGAGCTGCGCGAACACCTGTCCGGCGAGCTGTCCGGCATGACAGGTCTCGCGGCGCGTGCCGTCTTTCTCCCCATAGGCGATGTAAAATTCGCCGTTCCACAGGTCGGCGTCGAGGCGCTGCACGGCGGCGGCGCGCCAGGCGGGAATCTGCGCCAGCAGTTCGCTGTCGCCCTGTCGCCGCGCCCACTTCTCCGCCACCGCCAGCGCCGCCAGCCAGAGGGTCGCCATGTAGCCGGTGGTGCCGTAGTAGTGGTAGCCATCGTAGCTGGTGCCCAGCCCATGGCC
Source organism: Armatimonadota bacterium (assembly GCA_036504255.1). Lineage (GTDB taxonomy): Bacteria > Armatimonadota > Hebobacteria > CAIYQO01 > CAIYQO01 > DASXVL01. Next base: position 1,268 of record DASXVL010000308.1, read on the forward strand.
GACTTGCGCCACGCCCTCGCCCGCTTGCGCCCAGGCGACATGGCGCAGCAGCGCGCGGCGCGCCAGCGGCCACATGGCGGTGTCAAAGGCGACGTCGCCGGTGGTCCAGGCGTGGCGGGCGGTCTGGATGATGAAGGAACAGGTCAAGTCCGGCCACGGTTGTTCGCCCGGCGTTTTCTCCAACTCGCCCCAGCCGAGGTCGTGTTGGATGCCGCCGTTCTCGCCCTGCACGCGCGCAAAGAGGCCCAGCTCGGTGGCATTCAGTTGCGGGAAGAGCAGTTGCGTGGCCGGGTGCGCGGCCAGGCGTTGATCGATGGTGCCGAAACACGCCCCCATCTCCGTCGGCCCTTCGTTGATACTGAAGCGCCCATCGCGGTACAAGACGCTATTGGTCACCAGCGGATAGGTGCAGTTGCTCAAGCGGCTGCGTAACCAGGCGGGCAAGGTGCTCGCGTCGAGCAGCGCCGCCAGCGCGCCGGTCTCGGCGAAGATCTCCTCCGCCTCCGCCAGCAACGCCGTCAGCAGCGCCTCGCCGTTCGGGAAGAGGTTCTGCCAATAATGCCCGCGTTCGACGCCGCCATGGTCGGCACAATGCGGCATGCACGCCACCAGCGCCATCGTCACCGTCGCGCGCCCACCCGAGGGGAGCGTCACGCCGGCGGACACTTCGCCCTGGCCGTCGCTGCAGCGCACCGCCGTCATCAGCTCATCCTGCACCGCCACCGCCAGCAAATGCGCCCCGGCGGCGTTCTGATAGGGCGCGGCCGGGCATCCGTCAAAGCGCACGCCCACCGCGTGCGCGGTATCGAAGGGGGTCTCGTCACGCCCGGTGGGGTCTTCCCACTGCCGGTAGCCGCCGTCGCCGAAGCCGATGCTGCTCTCCTTGTTGGCAATGCCGCCGCCGAAGCCGATGAGGTTGGGCCAGCCAAACTGACAATGCACCGTGCGCACCGTCGCGCCGGTATTAACCAGTTCCCAGCGCACCAGAAAACCGGGGATGGCCGCGCGGCGCAGATCATGCGGGCAGAGCGGACCGCTGGCGGTGACGGTGACGTCGATGCCCGGCACGATCTGCGCGGCGGCGAGGGTGGCGTGCGGAAAGCGCGGGGTATACGCCAGCGTGGGGCAGGCGGCATGCCCGGGCATGATGGGGCGCGTCGCCAGATCGGTGACCACGCCGTCGCACGCCAACGCCAGGTAGGCGCCGGGCACGCCGTCGGGATTCTCCAGCGGGGCGTCCTGATTATGATTCATGCTAAAGTTGCGGAAACGCCCATCGCGGCAGAGATCGACGCGGCCCCCGCCGATGCCGCCGAGCGGGACACCGGAGGGCGCCCACTGCGGGTCGGCCTGTCCGGCGATCCAGTCATCCGCTTGTCCGGTGCGCACAAAGCGATCCCAGGTGCAGAGCAAGAGATCCACGGTGGGAATCTCCGCGGGCCACTGGGCAAATTCCAGCACGCCGTCCCCGCGTGACACGCTCGCGCGTCCCAGGCAGCGCCACACCATTCCCGCCGCCGTCGAGGGCAGGCAATCCGGCGTGCACGCCCCCGCGCCGGGCGCCACCGTCACCAGGTCCGGCCGCAAACCGCCGACCTCCAGCCGCGACGAGACGCCGCTCAGCAGGGACGCCGCCGCCGCCGGCACGCGCACAAAGATAAAATAGCCCAGCTTGCCCAACGCACTGGGAATATGAATCGCCACCGGAGCGGCGGGGTTAATCTGCAGATAGAACAGCTCTTGATGTTCAGTTTCGTTCACATCAAACATAACAGAAGTCTCCTCAGTTAGGGACAGCGATGAACTCCCGGCATTATAGACAGCTTTTGGGCATGGCGCAACCAGGGAGGGCGGGCTTGATATGGACTTCAGGCTGGGGTGGTGTCCTTAGCACCGTTTGGAAGGGTTCGAGCGCAGCGAGTCCCGCCGT
>DASXVL010000309.1:0-1913 GCA_036504255.1 Armatimonadota bacterium
ACGATCTGCACACACCGTAAGAATGCCACCGTCCAGCCTACAGTCCTCAGCACCGTCTGGAAGCCGACCGCAGTCGCGCTCAGTCTGCCGACAGTACAGCTCCGGATGCATATCTGCCGTTGCACAAAAGCTAACAAAGGACTGGTACCTATCCTTCTGCCCTGAAGGGGCACGCGCCACTAGCCACCAGTGGAGCGCAGCGGAACTGGTGGATCGCTGTATGGAAAGATCAGTCAGCCCTGAAGGGGCGACAGCAGGGACATCTGTCGCCCCTTCAGGGCTGAGCAGCATGGGCGGCCGGGTCCACGGGTTGCGCGTTGCTTCACCCGTGGCTAGTGGCTGCGAGCCCTTTCAGGGCTAGGGGAAGAGGCCGGTGTTTGTTGCTGTGGGGTTTGACCGCAGCGAGTCCCGCCGTCCCCCATCCGCTAGCCGCCTCCCCATACAAGCAAGCGGAATGCATGACAAGACCCCATCCGTTTTGCACACGCACAACGCGCGCTCGTCACGTATACTGACCCGAGTGCCGTACCATTTGGGGAGGGTAGCATGGCGACAGTAACGGTGGAGGAGATCACGCGCGTCACCGGACTCTTGCAGCGCGCGTACCCCTATATACTGGCCCGCAAGCGGCAGGAGGGCGTGCTGGATGAACCGCCGCTCGACACGCTCATTCGCGCCATCTTGAGTCAGCATACCACCGACCGCAACCGCGACTTGGCCTACCACGCGCTGCGTGAGCGATACCACACCTGGGACGCCGTCGCGGACGCGCCACTGGAGGAGTTGCACGACGTGATACATGCCAGCAACCACGCGTACACGAAGGCTGGGCGCATGCAACAGCTCTTACAGCGCCTGCGCGCGGAGCAGGGCGCGACGACACTCGACTTCCTGCGTGACTGGCCGACGGATGCGGTGCGCGCGTACCTGCGGCAATTCCCCGGCGTGGGCGAAAAGAGCACGGCGATCGTCTGTCTCTTTGCGCTGCACCGCCCGGTCATGCCGGTCGATACCCACGTTTACCGGGTGACGCAACGCCTGGGCTGGATCGGGGCGACGGTAAGCGCGGAACGAGCGCATGCGCTGCTCGCCGCCCTGTTGCCCCCCGCGCTGGTCTTCCCGCTGCACCTGGGACTGTGGGAGCATGGGCGCGTCACCTGTCGTCCGCTGCCCCACTGCGCGCACTGCGCCATCTATGCCGATTGCCGCTACAGCGCGAAAACAGCGCCGCCCCCGGCGGTCGATGCGGCCATCGCGTTCACGGCAACGGCGCAGGCGGCTTGACGAACGGGCAGGAGGTCCGTATGATCGGAGTTATCTCAAGTTGGCCAAGGAGAGTGCGAATGGACGACCAACCCGTGAACGCAATACTCACAGAGGCGCGTGAAGTCTACGGCGTCTTCGGAAAATCACCGCAAGCGTTGAAGCTGGTGGATCAGGCGCTCGCCGCTGAACCCAAAAACGTTGATGCGCTGAATTTGAAAGCCTCAATCCTCTACGATCTCGACCGGGATGATGAAGCGCGCGACTTGCATCAACAAGCGCTCACCGTCGAGCCGCATTCCGTCGAGGCGCATCACGGCCTGGCGGCCATCGCCAACGATACCGGCAAATATGCGGAGGCGTTCGAGTGGACGCAACGCGGCTTCCGCGCGGTGCCGCAGGACCCCTACCCTGAGTTTCGCGAAAACGAAGACTACCGCCAGCGCCTCATCGCCGAGCTGTATAACGAAAAGGCTTTCGCTCTCTGGTACCTGGGGGAACAGGAAGAGGCGGCGCGCCTGCTAACCGAGGAAGGCCCGGAAGCGTGCCCGTTGGAAGTGGAGACCTTTGAGGATCAACTAGAATGGCTGGAGCACCATCCGCACAGCCCGGATGAATAAGCCTGCGTGGCTCGGGCGGGTGCGCCGCAA
>DASXVL010000310.1:0-2479 GCA_036504255.1 Armatimonadota bacterium
CCGCGCGCTGTGCGGGGTGATCTTCGTCGAATTATTGGGAGCGCCACGCGCTCCTGGACTGCTGTATGGAAGCCGGCGCCCGCCGCGCTTCGGGAGGGCTGTTGGCCCCGGCAGGAGCTCCGCGCGCGGAGGCGCCTTCGGGCCGACTACCAGCCCGTACCACCCTTCCGGTAGCATTACTCCAGGCGCTCAACTACGCGGAAAACCTGAGCGCGACGGACGTCGGCTTCCATACAGTGCTGGTCATCCCTCCGGCATCGGCTTTTGCAGACGGATATCCACCCACCCGCGAGTAGAAATGCCTTCGCGCCTTTGCTCCTCCGCGTCTTTGCGGAAAATTATTATTCCGTGGCTTGCAGAAAGTACTGGTTAGCGCTGTCATTATCTATTATAATGGGATGGCTTGCTGCTATTCCGCATTCCAAGGAGACGATGATGACCGCTCAATCTTCGGGCACGCCGATGCTCGGTATGTACATTCATCAGCACTGGGGGTACCATCACCCCTACTCGGCGCGCACGTGGACGGTGGAGGATTGGCGCGGGTATGCGGCGGGGCTCACGGCGCTGGGGTACAACATGATCAGCATCTGGCCGGTGATGGAGATCATCCCCGACCCGTTGACGCCGAGTGATCGCGCGCACTTGCAGAAGCTGCACGACGTGATCGACATGCTGCATGAGGAATTCGGCATGACCGTCTTCGTGACGCTGGGGCCGAACGTCATCGCCAACGACAATGCGGCGAAGTATACCTTTGAAGAGCGTCCCTACTTTGAGTGCGACCGGCGGCTGAAGCCGAGCGACCCGGCGGAGATGGGGGAATTCTACCGCATCCGGCGGAGGATGTTCAGCGAGTTTCTGCACGGCGCCGATGGGTTCGTCACCATCGACAGCGATCCCGGGGGGTACGTGGGCTCTACCAATGCGGAGTTCGTCGCCATCCTGCGCGAGCTGATGAAGATCATCCGTGAGGTCAATCCCGACGCGTTCCTCTATTACTGGATGTGGATCGGCTGGGAGACGTATAATCGCTTCTGGGAAGACGCGTTGGCGGGGAAGACGAAGTACAACTGGAGTACCATCGAGCAGGATTGCGATGCCGCCGTGCGCATGCTGAATGAACATCCGGAAGAACCCTGGCGGCTATTTTGCTGCATGAATGACGTGCACAAGCCGATCATCGAGCGGCACGGCCTGCAGGCGCGCACGTTGCATAATCCCTACGGGCTTATCGAGGGGGAGCCGACCTTCCCGCTGACTAATTACCTGCCGGCAAATATCAGCGAGGGATTGGCTGCCTATGATCGCGAACTGACGCAGTTGGGCGTGCTGGCCAATGCGCAGACACATATCCTGCAATTGCCGAACACCTACATCTATGCCCACCTGGCGAAGGGCGGCACGCTGGAAACGCTGGACCTGCCGGGCTTTGCCGAGGAGCTGATCCCCGGCTGCGGCGCCGTGTTGGCGCCGGCGTGGGTGGCGATGGGCGGGGAGGACAGCGCGCGGATGCGCGCTCTCGCCGCGCAATTGAGTCACTGCGACGCGAGCAGCGCGGCGGGCGGGCGCTTTGCAGGTTTCCTCTTCGGCGACCCGGCGCAATACGTGGCGGACCTGATCATGCAGTTGATCTTCCGGGCGGACATGGTGGATTTCTCCAATGCCCAGAAAGCCGGTACGGATTTGCGCGCCCCGTTGCGCGCACTGGTGGCCTCATTGAAAACCTGGCAGGCGCAGACGGGCTTTGCCGATGCGTATTATGGCCCCTTCGTGGATTATCTCCACGCGGGGTTGAAAGATCTGCATGATCCGGCGATCGACCAGGTGATCATCGAGAACGAAGACTTCCTCACGCCGGAAGACCGGCACGGCGTGGTGCCGCGGCTGATTGCGGCGATGGAGGGGTATTTGGCGGCGAAGGTGTAAATTCCTGGGAGCGCCGGCATCCCGCCGGCTCCGAGCAAGCCGTTGTGTAGATGATGGAGGCCGCGTCGAATCTGATCCCTAGAGGCATAGGTTCATCAGTTCGACGCGCCCTCTTTTTATCCCCGGAGTAGTTTGCTCGGAGCGGGCGGGACGCCCGCGGTCCCGGAAACGCGCCTTCCCCCAAACTACGAGGGATGCGGCGCTACTACGAACTTATCCCCGTACCCGATCCCCCGTCATATACGGCGAGAAGAGGCGGTTGCCGTTGCGGTTGGCGCAGAATTCGCCGCACATGGTGCAGGTGTCTTCCTTGGCGGGCATGCGCGAGTCGCGGATGCCGCGGGCGACTTCCGGGAAGAGGGCGAGCTCGAATTGTGCGGACCAGTCCATGTCGCGGCGGGCGAGGGCCATCGCTTTATCGCGGGTGCGGGCGCGGTCGCCCAGCTTCACTACGTCGCCGATGTGGCAGGCCAGGCGCGCGGCGCGGACGCCTTCGCGGACGTCCTGCTCGTTGGGCAACGCCAGGTGCTCGGACGGCGTGATGTAGCAG
>DASXVL010000311.1:0-5169 GCA_036504255.1 Armatimonadota bacterium
CACCGGCCAGTCCATCGGCGCATCCGTCACGCATATTGGTGAAGTTGTCTTTAATACCGGCATGACCGGGTATCAAGAGATGGTGACCGACCCCAGTTATCGGGGGCAGATTCTCACCTTCACCTATCCGCTCATCGGGAACTACGGCGTCACCGGGGATGATTGGGAGTCCGATCAAGTGCAGGTGCGTGGCGTGGTGGTGAAGCAACTCTGCGACCGCCATAGCAACTGGCGTTCCACCGGAACATTGGACGCGTTTCTGTGCGAACACGGCATTCCCGGCATCGCTGGCGTCGATACGCGCATGCTCACGCGCATCATCCGCGCTCACGGCGTCATGATGGGGGCGATCAGCGGCGAGGATCTTTCCGTCGAGGAGTTACAGCGACGCATCGCCGCCGAACCGAATTACGGCGCCATCGATTATGTGAAGGAAGTCTCCGCCGGACGTGTCTATCCCTGGTCGGAAACGGTGCAAGCACCCTATGATAAGGCGAAACGCTATACGGCAGAGCCGCCGTTAAAGGTCACCGTGGTAGATTTCGGTGTAAAGCGCAATATTTTGCGTCTGCTGGCCACGCGCGGTTGCGAAGTGCGCGTGGTTCCCTGCGACGCCACGGCCGAGCAGATTCTCGAAGGGCATCCGGATGGCATTGCCTTCTCGCCCGGTCCCGGCGACCCGGCGAACCTCGGGTATGCCATCCGCGCCATGGAGCAGGTCGTCGCCTCGGGTGTGCCCATCCTCGGCATTTGTCTCGGCCATCAACTGATGGGGTGGGCGTTCGGTGGGCGTACCTTCAAGTTAAAATTCGGCCATCGCGGCTCCAACCATCCGGTGAAAGATCTCATCCGCGATGGCGCAGTACATATCACGGCGCAAAATCACGGTTATGCCGTCGACGCGGAGAGCATCAACGGCAGTGGCCTGAAGGTGTCGCACATCAACCTGAACGACGGCACGGTGGAAGGGCTGGTGCATGAGACGCTGCCGATCATGACCATGCAGTTCCACCCGGAGGCCAGCGGTGGCCCGCGCGATACTGAGTACATGTTCGACGAATTCGTTCGTCTGGTGGCAGAGAAGAAAATGCTGACGACACACGTCTAAAAGGAGACATAACCCGCCGAGTTTAATTTCGCGTGCGAGCTCCCCCCTCTCGTGGTCAGTAGTTCCGTTCGGCCCGGGAAACGCCTATGAAGCACGATGCAGATCATAATATTGAAGAGTTCCAACTATCGACCGTCGCCGAGCAGGAAACGCCGGTGCGCTCCGAGGCCATCGCCTTACGGCTGCGCGCATGTTTTTCCGCAATGCCTGATGTCCGTCTGGCGTACTTTCAGCCGACGCCCGACCATGAGCAATTATGTGTGTCCGGCATCGACCATGCGCGCGTGCTGCTGCACTTTGCGCGCAGCGTGTCCGACGAGCATATCGCCAAACGCTTAACAAAGCTCCGTCGGCAGTTTGCCGCGCTCTTACCAGGCGATGGCGAGTTCTTAGACATTGAGCGGCTGGATTACCGTGATGCGTGCGAAGTGGCGTTCAACGCGCAACTGGTGCACGGCACGTTGGAAGCGGTTGAGCGCGATCGCTTGTTCCGCTATAACGTCTTTTTGGAATGGAATGCGGGCAAGAAGCTGTCCGGTGTGAAGCAAGATACACCGCCGACCTTGTTGCCATCGTTGGATCGTTCGTTACGCGTGTTGGGGGTTGAGCGGTTTATCACGCCGATCTATCGCCATCTCAAGTTGATCGGCGGGCATTTACGCGAACTGCAACGGCTGGACGCGCAAAGTTTGGCGGATTTTTCGAGCGACAGTACCGCGAAGGCGCTGGCCGAATCGTATATGCTGAAAGCGATTCAGAGCACGATTCTCATCACGATGAGTGTCATGCACCGAACCATGCGCCTCTCCGCGCGGGACTATCGCGATCTGTTTTTACTCATGCCGGTGTACGGCATGACGCACCGGGACCGGGCCGCGAAATTGGCGCATTGCGCCGAGATTCGCGATCGACTGATGTTTCAGTACGACGAAGTGACCGCCGTGGAAGTATTCCAACAGGCGCGTGAAGTATGCGAGGCCTTGCAGGATTTTAAGGCGTTCATGCTGGAATGGTTATTTGAGCACTATTATGGCGCGACGGGTGAACTCATTCAGAGCGAATAGCCGGGTGCGTTCCGCCGGGCAGGTAGTGCGGGTCATCACCACGGCCCTGGTCGAACGGGACGGTTATCTGTTATTAACGCAACTTGCCGCCGGGCGCTTTGCCGGTTTCTGGCTGTTGCCCTCCGCCACCGCCGAGGAAGGCACCGTCGAACAGACGTCCCTCCGCATGGTCTGGGAGCGAACAGGTTATCCGGTGCTTGAGCAACAGCTCGTCAGTGTCATTGAAGAGCCGAAGCCGGGCGTACTCGCGCTGCGATTTTTGTTCCGCAGCCGGGTGGGGGAACGTGACGCCGCCGTGTCCGACCCGGAGATCGCGCAGACGCGCTGGTTCTCTCGCGCTGCCGTCCGCGAAGTGCTGGCAGAGCGCGATGTGGTGCCCAACCTGGGCGTGATGTCCGTACTGCGCGCGTGGGCCGAGGGCGCGACGCCGCGTCCGCTTGAATTGCTGGTCGAGGATACGCCCTGTCCCTGTGGGACCGGGTTCGGCTACCGCGGCTGTTGCGGATGGGATGCCCGGTGAACGGTCGACGAGCCGAAGATAGAGGAAAGCATGAACTATACTGATTATCAATTGAATGGCAAGCCGTTAGCCAGCTTATCCGTTGGCTGTATGCGGTTCCCCTCCCGCGCCTCCGCGGCCGAGGTGATCCCTGCCGCGGCTGCGGCGGGCGTACGCTATCTCGACACGTCGCCGGCCTATTGTTATCAATCCGAGGAAGAGAATTGCGAGACCTGGGTCGGCGCGGCCATCAAGGGTATCCGCAATGAGGTAATCCTCTCCGCTAAATGCGCGACCGGCGGCGGCGGCAATGAGGTCGGGGAATATGACCCGGCCCATGGTTTCTCCATCACCACGGCAGACCAGGTGCGCCGACAGATCGAGCAGTCGCTGCGCCGTCTCGATGTTGATCGCCTGGACTGCTACCAACTATGGGCGGTGCATGCCCCCAAGCTCTTCGATGAAGCGTTGAAGCCCGGTGGCTGGATGGAAGGCGTGTTGCAGGCGAAGGCCGAAGGGCTCTTTACCACGCTGGGCATCACGGGGCATGGCGATGCCGCAGAAGTGACGCGCTGGATTGATTCCGGTTATTTCGATATGGTCACCATCCCCTTTCAGATGCTCGACGCGACGCGCCTGAGCGCCGTGCAGTATGCGCAGGAAAAGGGCGTGGCGGTGATCGTCATGAATCCGCTCGCCGGCGGCATTCTCGGCAGCCCGAGCCAGATGTTGGCGGACGAGATGGCCGATCTCTCCGTATCCTCCGCGGGCGATATGGCGCTGCGCTATTGCGCCGCCTTCCCCGGCGTCTCCGCGTTGTGCGGCATGTGCACCGCGCAGGAAGTGGCCGATAACGTGGCGACATTGAGCAAGCCGTTATGGACTCCCGCGCAAGCCGAAGCAGTCAAGACGCGCTTCGAGGCCTTGCTCGGGCGTGCTGATCACCTGTGCACCGGCTGCGGCTATTGCATGCCGTGTCCGCAAGAATTGAATATTCCGGAAATCCTGAAACTGCGCAACTACCATTATCTGCTGCAACTGGCGACGGCGAAGACCTCGTTTGTCTCGCGGTACCAGCATTGGGGCAACAGCCATAAGGCTGACCGCTGCACCCACTGCGGCACGTGCGAAAGTAAATGTCCCAACGGCTTGCCGATCTGCACGCTGTTGGCCGATGTGATGAATACCCTGGGCGCCGAGATCCCGGCGCTGACGTAAATACCATTCGTCTCCACACCTTGCCAAGACTTGGAAGGGGGGGTGGGGAGAGGGCTTGGACGCGACGAAACGAGAACTTAGAGGAATACCATGCCGTTACGAACAGATTTGCATAAAGTGATGGTCATCGGCTCCGGGCCGATTGTCATCGGTCAGGCTGCCGAGTTTGACTATGCGGGCACGCAGGCCTGCCGCTCTCTCCGCGAGGAAGGGTTGTCCGTGGTACTCGTCAACAGCAATCCGGCGACGATTATGACCGATACCAACATGGCGGATAAGGTCTACGTGGAACCGTTAACGGTGGAGTTCCTCACCAAGATCATTGCGAAAGAGCGCCCCGATGGCTTGTTGCCTACACTGGGTGGGCAAACAGGATTGAATCTGGCGACGAAGTTGGCGAAGAAAGGCGTGCTCGACGAATATGGCGTCGAACTGCTGGGCACGCCGCTGTCCTCGATTGAAAAAGCGGAGGACCGCGAACACTTCAAGGCGCTCATGCAGGAGTTAGGTGAGCCGGTACCCGAATCGGCGATTGCCGAGAGCATGCAGGATGTCAAGGATTTCGTCGCCGATCTCGAAGGGCAGGAAGCACGGCACGGCCTGCCCGCGTACCCGATCATCGTGCGGCCTGCCTATACGCTGGGTGGCACGGGCGGCGGCATCGCCTACACCTGGGACGAGCTCGTCGAAATCTCCGTGCGCGGTTTCCGCATGTCTATGACGCAGCAGTTGCTGCTGGAGCGCTGCCTGCTCGGGTGGAAAGAAGTCGAGTACGAGGTGATGCGCGACGGCGCCGATAACTGCATCACCATCTGTAATATGGAAAATTTTGACCCGATGGGCATCCATACCGGCGACTCCATCGTCATTGCGCCGAGCCAGACGCTCTCGGACAAAGAGTATCAGATGTTGCGCACCGCCTCGTTGAAGATTATTCGTGCGCTGGGCATCTGGGGCGGCTGCAACGTGCAGTTGGCGCTCGACCCGAAAACCTTCCGCTATTATGTCATCGAGGTCAACCCGCGCGTGAGCCGTTCCTCCGCGCTGGCGTCAAAGGCTACCGGCTATCCCATCGCCCGTGTGGCGGCCAAGATCGCCGTCGGGCTGCGCCTCGACGAAATTCAAAACGCGGTGACGAAGCGCACGTTGGCCTGCTTCGAGCCGGCGCTCGACTATGTTGTGCTGAAGATTCCTCGCTGGCCGTTCGATAAGTTCAACTTCGCCGACCGGCGCGTGGGCACGCAGATGAAAGCCACCGGCGAAGTGATGTCCATCGACCG
>DASXVL010000312.1:0-11140 GCA_036504255.1 Armatimonadota bacterium
CGCTCTCCGTGCAGTCGGTGGCGTTGATCGATGAGCAAACTCACGAGCGCTTTACCCCGCGCATGACGGCCTGGGGCACCCCGACGGAGATCGATGCCGGACGCTATCAAACACGCTTCACCCTCGCGCCACGGAAAATTATCGCCGGACTCATCGTCTTCGATGTGCCGAACCCGCTGGGCCGCCCACGCCTGCTCGTGCGTGATTTGACGGCAGCCTCCGGCGAATATACCGGCATGATCGACCTCACACGGAAGAAATCCGAGTAGGCCGCCGCCGCGCCCTCTGGCGTGGGGTGAGGAGGAAGTTGCGCGGCATACGGGGAAACCAATCAGCAAACATTTTCGCGCACTGTGTTGATGCGGCTCCCATCATGACACCAAAAATGCACCCGCCCGGTGAAAGTTTATAGGGTGATACGCATGAGCGATGGCGGGACACAGGTGAGCGATCTCTGCTATGATGGGGTGGTTCCTGTTGTAAGAAAGGTGAAATCGTGCGAGAACTTTTCGGCACTGATGGCGTGCGCGGCATCGCCAATAAGGATCTGACGGTACATCTCTCCCTGCGTATTGCGCGCGCGGCGGCCACTGTGCTGCGCCGCTGCGGTGACACGCGCCCGCGCGTGGTCATCGGACGTGATACCCGTATCTCCGGTGATATGGTGGAAGCCGCGCTCATCGCCGGGTTCTGTTCCGCCGGGGCAGACGTGCTGCCGCTCGGCGTATTGCCCACGGCCGGTATCGCCTATCTGGCGCGCATGATGGATGTGGACATGGGGGTGGTGATTTCCGCCTCGCACAACCCATTCGAATTCAACGGCATCAAGTTTTTTTCCCATGAAGGCTACAAATTGCCCGACGCCGTCGAACTCGAGATTGAGGCGCTGGTGACCGCGGGGGAGCATCTCGATCACCCGCAGGGCGATCAACTCGGCCGGCTGATGACACCCACCGACGAGATCGAGCGCTATCTGCAGTATCTGCGCGCCCTCGTGCCCGATGGGTTGCAGGGATTACGCCTGGTGGTGGATTGCGCCAACGGTGCGGCGTCGGACATCGCGCCGGCGCTGCTGCGTGAACTGGGCGCTGAGGTGACTTGTCTCTACTGCACGCCGGACGGCGTGAATATCAACGCCGGCTGCGGGGCGACCCATCCGGAGGTGGTGGCGCAGGCGGTGCGTGAACTCGGCGCCGACGCGGGTTTATCTTTCGATGGCGATGCCGACCGTCTGCTGCTCTCCGACGAACAGGGGCGCGTGGTGAACGGCGACCGCATCATGGCGCTGGCCGGCTACGCGCTGCACAGGCAAGGGCAGTTACCCGGGGGTGTGATCGTCGGTACAGTCATGAGCAATCTCGGCTTGGAACGCGGCTTGGAACGACTGGGCATGCGCCTGGTGCGTACGCAGGTGGGTGACCGGTATGTGCTGGAAGAGATGCAGCGCATTGGCGCGACGCTGGGCGGTGAGCAATCCGGGCACGTGATCTTCCTCGATCACGCCACCACCGGCGACGGCTTGGTCACGGCATTGATGGTCATGAAAATTCTGCGCGCGGCGGGTGAGCCGCTGTCGAAATTGGCGGCGCTCATGGAGGACTACCCGCAGAAGTTGATCAACATCAACGTCACCTCGGTCAAAGGCTGGGATCAACATGAGGTCATTCGCCAGGCCATTGCCCGTGCGGAGGCTGATCTCGGCGCGGATGGGCGCATTCTGGTGCGCGCCAGCGGCACCGAGCCGAAGATCCGCGTCATGGTCGAAGCGTTGCAGTCCGAGAAGGTTGAGTGGTGGACCGGCCACGTGGCCGAGGTGATCCGCGAGCATTTGACCGTATAACGCCGGTAGCATTCCAGCACAAATAGACGCAGGGCGGGCCGTGATGGCCCGCCCTGCGTGCGTCAGAGAATGATCCTATTCTTTTCGCCACACCGTGCCCTGCGGCGTATCCTCCAGCACGATGCCGATCTCGCTCAACTGGTTGCGGATGGCGTCGGCCATGGCAAAGTTCTTCTCCTTACGTGCCGTGGCGCGCAACCGGATGAGCAGGTTCATCAATTGCGGGGCCAGGGTGTCGTGTACGGTCGGTTCGGGCGCCAGCTTGATGCCGAGCACCTCGGCAAGCCGAATGGTGAGCACGCGCGCATCGGAGAGGGCCTCCAGCGCGGCGGCGTCGGGCAGGAAATCCGCGTTACCGGTGAGCTTGTTCGCGGCGCTGACCAGCTCGAAGAGCACCGCGATGGCCCGTGGTGTATTGAAGTCGTCGTCCATGGCCTGACGGAAATCGATCTCCGCCATATTGAGCGTGCCGCGCAAATCGGCGCATTGCTCCGGGCGGATCTCGGCGGCCTCATGCCCACCGGCGATCACGCGCGCCATATTGAAGACGCCCAAGCGCAAGCGCTCATACGCCGCATTGGCTTGATCGAGTGCTTGATCGGAAAAATCAATCGGGGAGCGGTAGTGCGCGCTGGTAAGAAAATAGCGGACGGTTTCACCGGAGTAGCGCTCCAGCACGTCGCGCACGCTGAAGAAGTTGCCCAGCGATTTGGACATCTTCTCTTTATTGATCGTCACAAAGCCGTTGTGCAACCAGTAGCGCGCGAAGGTCGCGTCAGCATTCATCGCCCCCTCGCTCTGGGCGATCTCGTTTTCATGGTGCGGGAAGATGAGGTCTTGCCCGCCACCGTGAATATCGAAGCCTTCGCCGAGAAATTTGATCGCCATGGCGGAGCACTCGATGTGCCACCCCGGACGTCCCGGTCCCCACGGGCTCTCCCAACTCGGCTCATCCGGCTTGGCGGATTTCCAGAGGGCGAAGTCCAACGGATCGCGCTTGACGCCGGTCACCTCGACGCGCGCCCCGGAGCGCAAATCATCGACATCGCGCCCGGACAGTGCGCCGTATTTATCAAATTTGCGGACATCGTAGTAGACATCGCCTTGGACGGCGTACGCCAGACCGCGCTCGACCAACGCGGTGACCAAGCTAATAATCTCGTCGATGTTGTCGGTCGCTTTCGGATAGATGGTGGCGCGCTGCACATTCAACGCGTCCATCTCTTCAAAGTAGACCTGGATAAAGCGTTCCGGCAGCGTGTACCAGGGCACACCCTGTTCGCGGGCACGGTTGATGATTTTGTCGTCAATATCGGTGAAGTTCTGAACGTACTTCACCAGGTATCCGCTGTACTCCAAGTAACGGCGGATGATATCGAATGCCACCACGGCGCGCGCGTTCCCGATGTGCGGAAAATCGTACGGCGTGACGCCGCAGACATACATCGCGACATGTCCCGGCTCGCGGGTTACCAACGGCTCAAGCTGCCGTGTCATTGTGTTATAGACGTGTATGGCCATGAAAAGCGTGCCCCTTCTCCACTCCACCAGGAGATCGTTCGCATAATACCATGCACATCGAAATTCGTGTAGCCCTTCGCACACCCAGTCCTGCAGGTCGCTCGCATAGTGACCATGAAGTCACAATGTTGTGTGCAGAGTGCTCATTTTGACTGCCAAGAAGTGCCCTATGGTTTTATGACGTGATAGGAAGGGTATCAGTGTTCAGAATGGAAATCAGTACTATGCGCTGTGTGCGACGAGAGATGCGGGTTAGGTGAAACGATGTCGGTGATCGAATGTGCACAATGTGGCGCTGTGGTCGGCGAAGGACAAGAATACTGTGCGGCATGCGGGAGTGCGGTGGCCGGACAGGAAGCGTTGTTGATCCATGACGAAGTGCATCGTCTGCTGGCCGAAGCGAATCTGCTACGCATTCGTCGCCAGTGCGACGAAGCTGTCAGCATGTGCACACGTGTGCTGCGCCTGGACCCCGCCAATGCGACCGCGCATTCGCTGATGGGCGATATCTACCGGGATGAACGGAATTATCGTGAGGCGCTGGGCTGGTTCAAACTGGCCGTGCAACTCGATCCCCATAACACGGCCGATCGGCGCAAGCTGGATGAGATGATCGATCGTGTCTTCCAGAGTACCGTACAGGACGGAGGCGTGGAAAACCCTGAGCTCGCCGTCCTTCCCGCACGGGCGGGGGGCATCGGCGTCCGCGTGCGCGCCCTGCTGGCGAAACTGACGCCGACGCACGTGGTGATTAGCGCCACGGTGCTCGCCGTCATCGCCATGCTCGTCATCGTGCTCGTCACCGCGCCGAAGACGAATACGCCGCTCCAACCAGGGACGACACCGGTAGCGACCGCGAACCCCACGGGCACGCCCACGGCTCCCGTGCTCCCACCGGCGCCGGGCGTCACCACTCCCGGTAGCACGCCATCGTCTCCTCAAGTGATCCCGCCCGCGCCGGATACGGTGGAGGGGGGCACCACGGTACCTGGGTTGCCGCATATTGTCGTGCAGCCATCCAGCGGTGATAAAACTGCTACCGAGAAAATGCGTCCTCCCACCCCATCGTCGACCAACGCCAACGCGCCGACCATGACGCAGGTACCGCCGTTCGAGCCGCCTTCTCGTGCGCGTTTGAGTGCGGATGATCTGGAAAAACAGACGACGCAGTTGCAGAGCGCGCTGCAAGCTTGGCTGAAGGCCTCGAAGCTTCCTTCGACCCTGAATAGCGTGACCATTGACCCGCGCACCAGCGTGGTGACGATTTATTATGCGATCCCCTTGATGAAGGGGCCGACGGAAACGAAACAGGGCTTGCTCTACACCGGATTCAATTTGGTCTGGACGGCGGATAATACCAACGCGCGGTTGAAATCGTTCGTGTTACGCGGTTACGCGTTCCCCTCGGATGGCGCGCGCGAGCCCACATTGTCCCTACTCGCCGACATCACGCCGCAACAGGCGGATGAGGCGCGCAGCGCGGGCGATTACCGTGCCGTGGCGAAATACCTGTCCAATGCCTGGTGGCGCGGCGACCTCGATCCCGCGTCGTTGTAACCGTCAGTCGTACCGTTTGCAGTTGTAAAGCCTCCGACATAGTTTGCCGGGGGCTTTTTCATTGGGGAGGATGACGCGCCTACCAACAAGGTGCGCCTGCTGTAGCACTGATACAACAGGAAGAATATAGCGTGGCGCAGGAGAGAACGGCATGGCTACACAGGGCCGCAGAAAGGTGACCGGTACTCGACATGGGCACGCAACGACTCTTTTTACATTCGCACACTGCACAGGGCAGCGCATACCGCGACACATTGAATTTGCCACGGACCGATTTTTCCATGCGGGCGGAGCTGCCGCGCCGGGAAGCGGAGATGTTGCTGAAATGGGACACGATCGACCTGTATCGGATGGTGCAGGAACGCACGCGCGACGGCACGCCATTTCTCATACACGAGGCGGCGTTACCGAGCCATGGGCATATCCAGTTCGAGCAGGCGTGTCAGAAGATGGCCAAGGATATGCTCGTGAAATTCCGCACGATGCAAGGGTATGACACGCCGTCCGTCCCTGCCTGGGAAACGCACGGTCTGGCGACGGAGATTCTCGCCACGCGTTCATTTTCCGTTGATCGTCCGGCCATCGAGCCGCGGGCGTTACGCCGTCGCTGTCGCGAACTCGCGCAGCACGCGGTGACGGCCCAGCGGGAAGAGTTTGTCCGCCTCGGGGTGCGCGGCGACTGGGCGCATCCCTGGTTAACCATGCAGTCGGACTATGCCGCGTCGGTCATCGCGGGGTTTGGCGAATTAGCGGCGCGGGGCCTGATTTACCAAGGGATGCGCCCCGTGCATTGGTGCCAGATTTGTGCGACGGCGCTTTCCGATGTCGAAATGGCGTCTTTGCCGCATGAGGTGTCCGTCATAACGGTGGCCTGTCCGGTATTACATTTTCCGGACGACTGTCTTCCCTGCATCGGGCGTATGCGCATGTCCGCCGCCGCAGGGACGGATGCCGTGTGGACATTGCCGGCGGCTATCGCCGTCGTGCTACACCCTGCCGCCACTTATGCGCTGGTGGCCGACGCGCGTGACCCCGAGCGCTTTACCTACCTGGTCGCACACGCGCGCTTGGAGCCATTCCTCCGCGCCAGCCGCCTGCGCCATCCCGAGGTGCTCGGCGAAATCACTGGCGCCGACTTGGCGTCAGCTGTCTTCCAGCATCCATTCTTGCCGCGCCGCCTCCCCGTCGTATTGCGTCAACAGGTGGACCTGCGTGTCGGTACGGGGATAGGCTTCCTCACACCGGCGCACGCAATGGCTGATTACGCTATCGCACAGGCGCAGGGATTGCCGGTGCTGCCAGCGGTGGACGCCACCGGACACTTCGTTGCTGAGACAGGCGCAGCCTCGGGCAGCGCTATGCCGCACGGACAAGCGAGTATGCTGCGCCAGATGGACCATGATGGGACCCTACTGACACATGAGCTCGTACGTATCGAACATCCCGCTTGCTGGCGCTGTCGCGAACCGGTCATCGTGCGGACGGCCCCACAATGGCTGCTCGCCACGGATGCCCTGCGCACACCGATGCACAGGGCGCTTGCCACAATTGCCGGACTACCTCACCGGGGCGCACGCGCGGTACGCGCGGCGATTGACCAGGCATCGGACTGGGGGATCTCGCGTCAACGCGCGTGGGGCGTACCCATCCCGGCCTTCTACTGCACGCGCTGTCAGCGGCCGTTGCTCTCAGCACCGGCAATCGCGCGCGTGACGGAGGCTGTGCGCGCGGAGGGGATCGAAGGATGGCATGGACATGAGGCCTGGGCATTCCTGACAAAAGGCACGGCCTGTCCGCACTGCGGCGGCCTGGAGTTCCGTAAGGAAACCGACGTGTTCGATGAGTCATTCGTGACCGGCAGCAGCCTGTGGGCCGCGGCACGCTCCCAGCCGGCGGATTTGCTCCTGGAGAGCTCGGCATCATACCAGGATCGGCTGTCACACGCTTTGTGCATCAACACCGGGTTAGGGCAGGCGGCGCCATGTCGGCAGGTCATGGCGTTGGGAAACGTTTACGTCGGAGACACATGGCGGGCACACGCGGAGCAGAGCCTAGACCCTGTCGTGATGGCGCGGAAATACGGCGCCGATCTCTTGCGCTTGTGGCTCGCGTCGGTCGATTGGCACGGGGAACTTGCCCTCTCGGAGCCGGCGTTACGGCGCGTGACGGCTGTCTACCGGCGTCTACGCAATACCGTGCGCTATTTGCTGGGCAATCTGGCTGATTTTACCCCCGACATGGCGTGTCCGGTGGGCGAGATGGCCGAGGTGGATCGTTGGGCGTTACACCGGTTGAACGCCGTGATCCGCGCGGTGACGGCGGCCTATGAGCAGCCAGCCCCCCACCGCGCGTGCCAGGTACTCACCGCCTACTGTGCACAAGACCTATCGGCATGTTATTTCCCGGTGGTGCGAGACGGGCTGTATACCGCCTGGCCGGATGACCCGGCACGGCGGGCGACACAAACGGTCTACTGGTATATTTTACAGGTGCTGACCCGCCTGCTGGCGCCGATCCTGAGTTTCACGGCCGATGAAGTGTGGAAATATATCCCGGGCGATGACTTGCCAGCCAGCGTGCAATTGACGGATTGGCCCGTGCCGCAAGTGGCATGGACACAGGAAGCCCTGGCGGCGAAGTGGGCGCAACTCTTTGCCATCCGGCGTATGGTCGTCGCGGAGCTCGGGCGGGCATGCGCCCAGGGCAGCATTTTCCACGCACGGGATGCAAAAGTCACCGTTTACTCAGCAGGAGAAACCAGGGCGTTGCTGGAATCCCTTAATACTCTCTCACAACTCTTTACCGTTTCCGCCGTGGAGATCGCTTCTGGAGCAGAGCGGCCTGCCGGCGCCGACACGGATTCTGTCCCACGTGTTGCC
Source organism: Armatimonadota bacterium (assembly GCA_036504255.1). Lineage (GTDB taxonomy): Bacteria > Armatimonadota > Hebobacteria > CAIYQO01 > CAIYQO01 > DASXVL01. The sequence continues at coordinate 7,798 of DASXVL010000312.1, forward strand.
GTGGTGGTCGCTCGTGCGGCAGGGTCGACTTGTCCACGCTGTCGCTACCGGCGGATGACCACTGGCGCACTGGCAGCGTATCCAGAGCTCTGTGCGAGTTGTGCGACAACCGTGGATGCGTTGCATGGGCGCGACCATCCGATACAGAAATCAGCATGAACGCGACGTTTGATTCCGTACCAAGTTAGGTACACTAAAGCCACGTGATTTCGCGTAGCATGTGGAACGCCGGCAACGTCTTGAGGGACGTTGCCGTCCAATATCCATCAGGTATGTTGCACCCGGTGGATGTGGGTGTACCAGGCGATGATGCCACTCGACGCATCCTGATTAGAAAGGGGTTTGCAATGGCCACCGTACAGAATTCTACCACCCGACTTCGGGCGGTTCGGAAGCGGTTATTGACGGAGCAAGAACGCTTAGAAAGCGAGCTACACGAGTTGATGGAGCGGACCTCGCATGGCTCGGAACTCGAGCGCGCGACGGAAATCTCCAGCTACGACGACCATCCGGCGGACCTCGCTTCGGAAACCTTCGAACGCGAAAAAGACCTGGCGCTGGAAAGTAATATTACTGATCTGCTGGCCAAGGTGAACACCGCCCTGGAAAAGCTGGATGAAGGCACGTATGGCATCTGCGATTCGTGCGGCATCGAGATCAATCCCAACCGCATCGAGGCGCTGCCCTGGGCTTCCCTGTGTCGAGATTGTCAGGATCGGGTTGAGGGACGCTAACGGCTGATGAAGTTCTCCGGCATATATCTCGGCCTCCTCGGTGGAATGTCCCTGTTGGTGGCTGCCATTGATCAAGGCGTGAAGAGACTCGTTGTAGAGGGTTATCCTCTCGGCGAGTCTCATTCACTCATCCCCGGTGTGCTCGACTTGAGTTACCGCCAGAATACCGGGGCAGCCTTCAGTCTGTTCCATCACGCGCCGACCGCTGCCCTCATCGCGGTGAATATCCTGGTGCTGGGGTTCTTTCTTGCCCTGGTGTACCCACATTTGCGCACGCGGAGCGGGTCGGCCGCCGCCGTGCTGGTGCTGGGCGGGGCCTTGGGCAATCTGCTGGACAGGGTCCGCTGGCATTACGTGGTAGACTACATAGACTTCCGCGTCTGGCCGGTCTTCAATATTGCCGACATGTGCATCGTGGCCGGCGTCGGTCTGCTGGTCCTGGTGATGATTCGGGCCGAGTGGAAGAGACCCCCTTCTCCAGGAAGTGAGCACGCATGAAACCCGTTTTAGTTGATATATCCCACATCTCTCCCCTCGCCTGTCTGGCTATCTTCGTCGCGATTACCCTCGGAATTGGCATGTGGATGCTGGTCATGCACCGGCGCGGAGCGCTGACGCGCGACCACCTGATCACCGCTGGCGTGGCCGCCCTCATGGCCGCAATCTTTCTGTTTATCATCTATCGCATCGGCGCATTTACCATCAAATCCTATGGCCTCATGCTCATGCTCGGCTTTGTGGTGGGCATCTATACCGGCACGCGCTTGGGGCGTCGGCGCGGCGTGCCGACTGAGCGCCTGCTCGACCTCGGGCTCATCATTCTCGTCAGCGCGGTCGTCGGGGCGCGCCTCCTCTACTGGATCATGAATGGCGGCCCGCTGTTTGATGTGCACGCCGTCATGCGCGAGGGTGTGGGCGGCTTGAGTTTCCATGGCGGCTTACTCGCCGGTATCGCGGCCGCGCTCATTTACACGCATTACACCAAGCTGCGCTTCTGGCGCGTCGCCGATTGCTTTGCCCCCGGCCTGGCAGTGGGCTATGCCATTACGCGCATCGGCTGCTTTCTCAACGGCTGCTGCTACGGCACGCACACCGAGTTGCCGTGGGCGGCCACCTTTCTGCATTCGCCGGACGGCATTGTGCGTGACGTGCACCCCACGCAGATTTACGCTTCGCTGATGGGTTTTGCCATGTATGCCATTTTGCTCTTGCTGGCGCGGGGCAACAGCCTGGGGCGGGCGGGACGCGTCTTCATGGCCTTCCTCATGCTGGAAGGCGTCGAGCGTTTTACCATGGAAATCTTCCGGCAGCGCGCGCCGTACGATGTTGGCTTCTTCTCCCTGGCACAGGTCGTCAGCATCGTCTTGCTGCTGGCAGGAATCGTCGGCTGGTATCTGCTGCCGAAGCGCGCGGCGGTCGATGTGCCGTCGGTCACAACTAAAAGTCCCGCGGCCGCGCACGCCAAGTAGTACCCTCGGCCGTTTGGCACACGCTCACCGTCTACTGCGCGCACCGCGCGGCGATCTGCTATAATCTGTCCGTGATGGACCGAGTACAACTTCAGGTGGTGACGGGAGGCGAACGCCTCGATGCCTATGTGGCCGCGCAACAGCCCGACCTCTCCCGCGCGCGCGTGCAGCAGTTGCTGAAGGCAGGCATGGTGCGCGTGAACGAGGCGACGGAGAAGGCCAGCTATCGCGTAGCGGCGGGGGACGCCATCACCGTGCAGTTGCCTGCGCCCGTCGCCCCCGTCGGCGTGGAGCCCGAGGCCATCCCGCTCGACATCGTCTATCAAGACGCCGACCTCGCCGTCATCAATAAGCCCGCCGGACTGGTGGTGCATCCCGCCGTCGGACATTGGTCAGGCACGCTGGTGAACGCCCTGCTGTTTCACGTGAAAGACCTCTCCGGTATCGGCGGGGAATTGCGCCCCGGCATCGTGCACCGGCTGGACAAAGAAACTTCCGGCCTCATGCTGGTGGCGAAGCACGACGTGGCGCACCGCGCGTTGGCAGAGATGATCCAGGCGCGCACCGTCTCGCGCGAGTACATCGCCCTTGCCTGGGGTGTCATTCCGGATAACACCTTCACCGTGGATGCGCCCATCGGCCGCCATCCCTCCGACCGGCAGCGCATGGCCGTGCTGCCCGGCGAGCAGGAAACGCACACGCGCCGCCATGCCGTCACCCACTTCACCGTACAGGAAACCATGCCGCACGCCACCGCCGTCACCGCCAAGCTGGAGACCGGGCGCACGCACCAAATTCGCGTGCATCTGCAGTACCTGGGCTACCCGGTGGTGGGCGATCCCGTCTATGGCGAGCGCACCGCACGCCGCTTTCTCCCCTTAGTGCCGCCCGCCACGCGCGCCGCCGTCGCGGCGCTACCCGGCCAGGCGCTGCACGCCTTCCGCCTCTCCTTCCCCCATCCGCGCACCGGCGAGCCGCTCTCATTCGAGGCCCCGCCCCCCGCCGTATTACTGCGCGCCTGGGAGGCCTTGCGGTCTGAACCGTGATTTGTGGGATGGAAGGATGACCATGAAGCACGGGCAGGAATAAAGAGCACGGTTTGGAAGCCGGCGCCCGCCGCGCTCAGCCTGATAACGAAAA
>DASXVL010000313.1:0-22207 GCA_036504255.1 Armatimonadota bacterium
CGGACGGAGCGGCGCTCTCGGTTTATTCGGCATCCAGACACCTCCAACGGTAAGGATGCTGTATGCTAGGCTAAATTAAGAGAGTAATTCGGACGGATCAGAGACAAATGACCCACTAGCACAAGACAGTCTATAGCGTCCCAGTCATGGTCTATCCAGAGATGACACCCGATGAACTCTTCGGTAAAGATGAAAGTGGGGCAAAGATTGATTTTCTCATCCTTACATACGACCCGTTGTCCCAAGGCGTATGCTATTATCAATTCGGAAAGATGAGTTACTATTTCCGGGCCAACACCCGCTAATGCGTGAATAGAATCTCGGTAGCTGTTGTTGCGCCATTCGCTATGGCGATTTATTAGCCGTGGTGTAGATAGGTTTGCCAATGTGGAGATATAATCTTCTACAGCCCCTTGGGTGAATGGATCTCTAATGGCGGTTGTTCCCGCCGAATAATGTGCGAATCCTCCGAGTAATGTAGCCTGGAGGGTCTTGTCGTTTAGTCGTTGAAATTGATTGGAGAGGCACTCTTGTTCTTTCCATGCTATAACCCAAGAAATCGCTGTAGCGATAAGTAGGGTGCCCCAGACAAAGGTGAATATAAAGAAGTAGGAAGGGTCTAACAGGATCTTTAATATTGGGTGGTTACTAATTGTACTAGGGACGAGATAGATAAATGTTAAAATTCCGGCGAGCGACGACAATGGGATGTTATGTAGTCTATTATTATGGATCCTTGTGGTTAGCTGGTTCTTAATTGAATGCTGTAACGCTGCCTGCGAGCGCTGCAATTCCGTAGGCGTTATTGATGCTGTTTTACCTCGGACTGCCGTGAGTATTTCAGAAAGAATGGGCTTTACTATTCCGTCGACGGCGGTTGTTAATGGGATTAGTTGTCTGTCATCATGGTCTTCTGGGGAGTTAATAAACGCTAATGCGGCGATGATCTTCTCGTATTCTTCCTGGGCGTCCGTTGATACGAAAATGTCACCGCCTGCAGTGGTGTCTGGATGAACTGACTTCAAACGTTGTCGAAGCTCGCTTTTTGCCTCGTAAGGTACGCTTGTTGTGAGGCTTAAGTCGCGGACAATGTCGGCGAAACTGGTATATTGCTGTGTCATGGTCGCGTGACCTCTCTTTGGTAGTGACCATTTCGCCTCATAGACTCTATATCCTCCATAGGTGTTTAGTGGCTATTACGGCATTTATGGTTCCTACGCAAGAACCCTGGTGCAAATGTTTGCAAACAAAATTTGAAGCCCTAAAATGCCCGTAGAACGACGATTCGACACCCTGCATACGTTTTGCCTATCCCGAAAAATGCCGAGAGCATTTTTTAGTAAAACAGGTGTTCTTGCGCGGGAACCATTTATGCTCTTCTTGCGTGTTTGCGCAAAAATATGCGAGCCGGGGACAGGCACTGGATTTGCTGCCGGTCTGGCGCAGCGCTCGGAGCGAGTTGCCTGTCCCCTCGTCTTACGATCACGGTTTCGATACGGGCGCATACTTGAAGGGTTTCATGTTCTGACCGGCGATGCGGAAATCGAGTACGACTTTACCGGTCGCGATATCCACGGTATAGGCGGCCTGTTTCGTATCGGCTTCACCCCAGATAAGGACAAATCTCGCGCTAAGTAATTCATACCCACGTAACGTCACGCCGCTGATCCGTGTCATGACGTTGCGGTCTCCGGTGAACCAGACGCTCGCGACTTCAACGCCCGGTTTTCCCTCGTTATTGACCTGAGTGATTTCCAGCTTTGCGCTCTTGTTGAGCATATAAGATCTCTGTCCTGGAAACATCTGACGGTTGACCTCCTTCCAATTGGCTGCTCCCGCCGCGGGGGTGATCTCGAAACACGTCGTTCGCTCATCCTTGGTGACGAGAATCATCAGCTTCTCACCCGACCAGGCGATTTTTCCCGTCCTAACGCCGTCGGGCAACGGTAACGTCAACGCGTTGCCGCCATCCTGACCGACACGCGCCACCACGACGTTCCACGCCGCCCCCACCATCGGCCGCACGAAACCTGCCCAGGTATCTTGCGTACCGTTGATCGCTGCTTCGCCGAGGTCAAACGCCCCATACAGCGTTTTGGTCTTGCCCGTGCCGTCCGCTTTCACGTAGAGGAGCTCATGCGAAGAACGAGAAGTGCGTCGTTTCGCAAGGATAATTCCATTCGCCTGCGGATAATAGTCCGTGACGCCGGAAATAAGACGAACGGTATTGGTGCCCGCTAAGGAGCACTGATACAGGTCGCCGTTCATGTTCGGCTCGTCGGGTACCGTGACCAGATAGAGCGCCGAATACGCCCAGGTGGCAACCGGCCCGCCATACCGGAACGTGCGTGCACTGGCCGTATAGAGATAGCGGTCAGATAACGCTTCCAACGTAATCTTCCAGCCGGGGGTCTGCACCTGTGCATACGCTTTGTCACGCTCCGGCATCCCCAGGGCGGCGTTCGGCCAGACCGTCGCCTGCGCCTCGACGAGCGTGATACCCTGTGCGTCGCACTCCAAGCGCTGTGCCAGGTCTGCCCGGCATTGCGCGACGATGGCGGGCACCGCCTTCTGCCGCGCGGCGGCGGCGCTCGCGCGCAGGCCCGGCAACCCAAGGCCAGCGATGAGCGACAGTAGGGTCGCGATGCCAAAGACGCGGAACCGCCGTGATGATCGTGGGGAAGGTGCGGCTTGCGCGAAGCGTACACCGCTTGCACGTTGTGTCATATCGATAACTCCTTCGGTGTAGAAATCAGTTGATCTGCGTATTCTGACGGCCCCTTCACGGTAAAAGTTCCCGAGCGCCGAATTTTTTTCTACGCGTGCCAGTTACGCCCAAGCGAAACGCCCGGTTAGAATTTTGGCGCACGCACCGCGCACCGGAACCCCTGGTCGTACGCCATCGAAGCATCCTCCCATCCGTCGGGCAGTGGAGCGTGGTAATCTCGGGCATAGGCGCGCAGCCGGAAGTCCATGACGTCACTGGAACTATAGTCGCCGCCGCGCGCCACGCGCTTCTGCGAGTCCGCGTTGGCGGGGCCGGGTGGATTTTTCGCCGGGGATTTCTTGTAGTAGTCCGGGTCATACCAGTCCGCGCACCACTCCGCCACGTTGCCCGCCATGTCATACAGGCCATACGGATTGGCGGGGAATGACCCCACGGGCGCGGTGTACGCATAGCCGTCATTGTAGCCCGCGTCGAGGATGGGCTCCTTGGGGAAGGCGCGTTGCAAGGCGAGATCTGCAAAATTCCCCCGCTTTCGCCGGTGGAGGCCAGGCATTGCCCCACGGGTACGAGCGCCCGTCTCCACCGCGCGCCGCCTTCTCCCATTGCGCCTCGGTGGGCAGCGTCACTCCCGCCCAGTCCGCGTAGGCCTTCGCGTCGTTCCAGTTCACGTTGCAGATCGGCTGGGTATCCTGCCATTTCCAGGGTGGCTCCGACGGCATTTTTCGCCTCGTCGCCTGGCAGAAGGCGCGGTACTGCGCCACCGTCACCTCGGTCTTGTACAGGTAGTAAGCATCCAGGTAGACCTTGTGCTGTGGCGCATCATCGAGCCAGTCGCGTTTGTAACCGGTGGGATGCGCTTGCTGCCACGCCGCGCGCTCTTCCGCGCTTGCCCCCATCAGAAACTCTCCGGCAGGAATCAGCGCCATCTCCGCGCCGTCTTTCGGATTAATCTTCGTCACGATCTCGGCGTGCGCGTCAGCCATCCACGCGACGACCACCAGCGCGCACGCCAGCACCAGTATCACCTTCTGCATGGGATGCACCTCCGCATGGTTGCTATCGTGATGAAACTAATGCGGCCCCAACCACCCGTGCAAGAAATCCGCCGCGCGGCGCAGGGCTTTTCCACGGTGGCTGATGGCGTTCTTCGCCTCCATGCTCATCTCCGCCAGCGTCAGCGTGTAGCCGACCGGTTCGAACACCGGGTCGTAGCCGAAGCCGCCTTCGCCGCGCGGCGCGGTGAGAATGACCCCCTCCACCGTCTCCTCGATCTCCGTCAGCACGGCATCGGGATCGGCGATGGCCACGGCGCAATGGAAGCGCGCGCTGCGTTGCGCCGCCGGTACGCCTTCCAGCAGCCCGAGCAGTTTGGCAATACGCTGCTCATCGCTGGGCGCGAAGCGTTTGGAATGCACGCCCGGCTCGCCCTGCAGCGCGTCCACTGCCAGCCCGGAATCGTCCGCCAGCGTCAGCAATCCCGTCTTCTTCGCCGCCGCCACGGCTTTCTGCCGGGCATTCTCCATGAAGGTGAGGCCGGTCTCCGGGATGTCCCACCCCGGTTCCACATCAGCCAACGTGATGACCTGCACGGTCAGTCCCGCCAGCAACTCCACCATCTCGCCGACCTTGTGCCGGTTCTGTGTCGCAATGAGTAATGTATCCATAGTACCGTTATTGTGACGATCTGCAGCCGACTTGGCAAGTGCGGCTGGGACACCGCCGTGTTTGGGAGAGAGAACTATGATCACCATGCAAGCAATCCATACCATCCTCATGCGCTTTGCCTATCCGTCCAGCAAAGAGGAGTTGCTCCGCCAAGCCGTGCAGCAGAACGTGCCGACATCTGTGATCGAGCAGTTATCCCGCCTGCCCGAGAACATGTACGGCTCGCTCGACAGCGTGATGGACGCGTTGCGCGGTCTGGAATGATCCGGCATTTTGGCAGGTGTCATGGCGTCACCGGGCGAACTAACATCAGGTAGCAACCTGCCTCAACGTTGCAGACCTGCACGAGGATCTCCTCCGGTGGTACACCCCATATGACAGATGGCCGATCGCGCTATGATGTAGACCAGGTACGCGAGCGCACGGATTTAGTGGCGCTCATTGGGCAGCACGTCACGCTGAAAAAGCGTGGCGGGCGGCATATTGGCCTGTGCCCGTTCCATCAGGAGAAAACCCCCTCGTTCGGAGTGGACGAACAAAAAGGCTTCTGGCACTGCTTCGGCTGTGGCAAGGGAGGCGATGCCTTCACCTTCCTCATGCAACTGGAGCGCCTGTCCTTTCCCGAGGCCGTCGAGCGCCTGGCGGAACGCGCCGGCATACAACCGGTCGAGACCTTCGAAGCGCCGCAGCGGAAAGAAGAGCGCGATTTTCTCTATGAGGCGAACGCCGCGGCCGCGGCCGCCTTCGCCGTCGCCCTGCGCGGCAATACGGGAACGGTGGCCCGGCAGTACCTGGAAGCGCGGGGCATCACGCCGGATGTCGCGGCGCGCTTTGGCCTGGGCTACGCCCCGCAGCGCTGGGATGCGTTGGAGAGCCATCTGCGCAAGCGCGGCTTTAGTACGGAGGTGTTGGCGAAAGCCGGGCTCATCCTCGCCCGCTCGCACGGCGAGGGCTACATCGACCGCTTCCGCCACCGTCTCATGATTCCCATCTATGACCGGCGCGGACGCGTGGTGGCCTTTGGCGGGCGCGCGCTTTCCGCCGAAGATAATCCCAAATATTTGAATACCGCGGAAACGCCCATCTTTCACAAGAGCCGCACGCTCTACGCATTGCACCTCGCCGCCGAAACCATCGGCAAGCGCGGGCGCGTCATCATCACCGAGGGATATTTCGACGTCATCGCCTGCCATCTCGCCGGTTTCACCGAAGCGGTGGCCTCGCTGGGCACCGCGTTGGGCGAGGAGCACGTGCAGATTCTGCGGCGTTTGGCCGAACGGGTCTATCTCGTCTATGACGCCGACTCCGCCGGCATCAACGCCGCCTTGCGCAGCCAGGCGCTCTTCCGCCAGGCCGAGGTGGAGGTGCGCATTGTCTGCCTCCCCGCCGGACACGATCCCGACACCCTGCTGCGCAACGAGGGCGCCGCGGTGTTTGAACGCTGCCTGGAGGAGTCGCTCGCGCCGGTGGAGTTCGAGCTGCAACGGCTGGTGCAGCAACATCCGGCGCGTGACGCCGAAGGTCGCCTGCACCTTTTCCGAGCCGCCGCCAAGGTGTTGCAACCGCTCTCCAAACTGGAACGCGCCGAGTACGCGCTGCGTCTCATCGATCGCGCCTTGGGCTCGCGTGGCGACCTGACCGAACTGCAGCAGGCGCTGCTCGGGGAAGTCGCCGCGCTCGACCGCAGCGCCCAACGCGGCAGTACGCGCCGCCCAACGGAAGTCGCGGGCGCAAATCAGGCCGCATCCACGGCTGATGCCCAGCTCGAACGTGAACTGTTGACCGCCGTGGTGCAACATCCCGATTTCGCCGTGCGCGCCGCCGCCGCCCTCACCCCGGAAGTGTTTAATCACGCCGGGTATCGGGCGATCTTTGAGGCGATCTGCGCGCAAATCGCCCAGGGGCAGGCCCCGGATGCCCGCCGTATCGTGGCGGAGGATGAACTGACGGCCGCGCTCATCGCCGCGCTGGCCGTGCGCGACATGCTGCCGCTCAATCAAACGGCGCTGGATGGACTATTGGAGCGCCTGCGCGACGAATATGACCGTCGCCAAGCACAACCACAAGCGCTCGACCTGACCGACCGCGCCGCCGTCGAGGCCTTTACCGCCAAGCTACGTGAACGGTCACAACGCTTCGCCCTGCGCCAGTACGGCACGGAGGAATAAATCGGCCCTCACCCCCTCGGTCCCCCTCTCCCAATACTGGGCGAGGGGGAAGAAGGACGTATGGCCAGACAACTTTAACGTGCGGTTTCGTGGATCACCACCCCTCGCCCAGAATTGGGAGAGGGGCCGGGGGTGAGGGCCGACGACAGCGCACCGTGAGTAACAACGTATCGTGGATACACGTCGATCTCGCAAACGCATTCGTGGCACAACGCCAGCCGTCGATCAAGTGGCCATTAAGCTACGCAGAGCATCGACACGGGCGGAAATCCTCTTATGGCAGGCAATACGTGGGAAGGGATTTTGCGGCGTCAAATTTCGTCGTCAACACCCTGTCGGTCGTTTTGTGCTCGATTTTTGTTGTCCTGAATGCCGGCTTGTTCTCGAATTGGACGGGGCTGGCACGCGGACCAGGTGGAATACGATCAGCTACGGACAGAGGTATTAATGTCCTACAGCTATCGCGTGTTGCGTTTTTCGAACAGCGCGGTACAGCACGATCTGCCGGGTGTCCTGGAGACGATTGCCAAGGAAATACGGTTTATCATGATCGATCCTCCTCCCCCCTCTGCGTGAGGGTAAACAAGGCAAGCGAAGCCAGAGCGTCGTAAATGCAGAACAAGCATGACCGTCTCGGCGATTATTTCGACAGGATGAATCACGCCATAGTAGAAGGATATTCACAGCCCTGGCCCGAATCACTTAATAGCACAGATGAAACACGCGGAGTTCGCATGCCGGATAGTTGGGCATCGCAGTCACTCTTTCTAGCCCCCACTGGACGGGATTTTTCCTGTTCGGCTTCGTAGTGTGAATTCAGCCCAGATGGGCAATAGTTGGAATGAGGCGGAGCTGGATGGCCTCCTCGGGGGTGACCAAATTGGCAGAATCCCATATGCATAGCCATAGTCAGGAAGTTGAGAAATTATTGGAGCGCGGCCGCCAAAGCGGCGGGGTGTTGACCTACGAGGAAATCAACGATGTGTTGGCCGGTGAAGATATCGACGCCGAGTCACTCGATGAGATCTTGGAGACGGTCAGCAGCGAAGGCATTCAGGTAGTGGAGAAGCTCCCGGAAACTCCGGAAACTCCACGCCCGCCGACCGCGTCAGCCGGACCGCTCGAATTGCCCGATGAGGAACTTTCTTCGACCGAAGGTATCCCACCGGACGATTCCGTGCGCATGTACCTGCGCGAAATCGGCCGCGTGCCGTTGCTGACCCCGAAAGAAGAAATCGAGTACGCCAAGCAGTTGGAGAAATCCAACCTGCTGATGAAGCTGCAGCGCGTGTGGAACTACAGCACACAGACGCTGGGCTTCGAGCCGGCCGTCGAGCAGGTGGAAAACGCCGTAGAACGCTCCGGAGATCGTCCGTTGCGCGATACCATGGACATTCTCGATGACGCCATTAAGCGGCTGCCGCCGGAGCGCGACGCCAGCAAGATGGACGTCGCGGAAATGACGACGTACTACACCAATTTTCTCTCGCAGCGGGCCAATGACTTTGCCACGCGGCGCGCCACGATGTCGAAAGACAACATGACGCCGGAGCAACTCGTCCGCGCCAAGAAAGAATACGAAGCGCGCGAAAAGCTCTACCGCAAACTCTTGCAGGGCCTCGACGCCGCGCAGGTGCGCGACCAACTGTTCCTGCGCCGTGTATGGGAAGAATTTCGTTCCGAGAGCCGTGGTGAAGAAGAGGAATTGCCGGAGGAAGAAGCCGAGCAGTTACGCTCCCGCTACGATGCGCGGACCATCCTCGAAAAAGACACGAATGAGCTGATCACCGTCATGCGCGTCGGGAAAGTCTATCACGAAAAGCGCGCAGAAGGCATGCGTCCGGTACCCGCTTCGGCGGTACTCGCGGATGCCGGCGTGAACATCGATGAAGCGGCCGTCACGCTGCTCATTACTTGGATTCAGCGCACCATCTCGCGCGGGGAAGCCGCCAAGCAGCGCTTGACCGAAGCCAACCTGCGCCTGGTGGTGAGCATCGCGAAAAAATATAGTGGACGCGGCATGTCCTTCCTCGACCTGATTCAGGAAGGCAATATCGGGTTGATCCGCGCAGTGGAAAAATTTGATTATCGCAAGAAATTCAAATTTTCCACCTACGCCACCTGGTGGATTCGCCAGGCGATCACGCGCGCCATCGCCGACCAGGGCCGCACCATTCGCATTCCGGTGCACATGGTGGAGACCATCAATAAGTTGATCAAGGTCTCGCGCCAATTGGTGCAGGACCTGGGTCGCGAACCGAGCCTGGAAGAAATCGCCGACGAGATGGACGGGCCGTTCTCCTCTGCCGAGGATAAGGCGAAGTCCGTGCATCGCATGGGGGAGATCTTTAAAATTGCTCCCGAGCCGCTCTCGCTGGAGACGCCGATCGGTGAAGAGGATAACAGCCACCTGGGTGACTTTATCGAAGACTCCGACGCCACCTCGCCCGCCGACGCGGCCACCATCCTGGTGCTGCGCGAGCAATTGGAATCGGTGCTCAACACGCTCACCCCGCGCGAGCGCGACGTGCTGAAACTGCGCTTTGGCCTGGACGACGGCTATGCGCGCACCCTGGAAGAAGTCGGGCATATCTTTGAAGTCACGCGCGAACGCATTCGGCAAATTGAAGCCAAGGCGCTGAAAAAACTGCGCGCCAACAAAAAGCGCCAGTTACTGCGCGATTTCCTCGACTAAAACACCCCACGCCCCGGCGCATCGCGCCGGGGCGTTTTTTGTCTGGCACGCGTTGCCACCAATGGAGGTTCTGCGCCCATGAAAGTGCTGACCGAATACCTCTGGTTTAACACCACCAACCGGCACGAGTACGTGCATATCACCGGCGAAGTCGCCGATATCGTGCAGCGCTCCGGCGTGCGCGAAGGCATGGTCCTGGTCTCCGCCATGCACATCACCCGCAGCGTTGCTTAGTTGCCATCAATTCTGAAGAGGAAGGGAGGTAACAGAGGTTGATTATGACTTCATCTTTGTGAATGGTGATGCGTTCAGTGATACTTTCAATGATCTCTCGTTTCTCACTTTGCGCAAGCTGTGGCCAACGAGTAAACAGATCTTTTGATTCAGAGAGTATCTGATCGCTTGATTTGAATTGGATCTTCAGGAAGTCAATCTCGGCTTGGACCTCTGGAATTTGCTCGTCAATCTGTGCGAGCCTTTCTTCCATTGGTTTATACCTATCGCCAAAGCCATTCGGTGTAATCAGTTTATCGATGTAGAGCCTATAGACTTGATCCATCTCCGCCCGTAATCTCCGCTCTTCTGTATACAGTGTTTGTAAGAGCTCATCTTTGTCGTGGACAGTTTGATCCGCCCGCTCAAGGTATTGACTGATCTCAACTGGCGAGAAGAAGAAGCTTTTCAACTGTTCATGAAAAAGCTCCTCAAGATCAGTGATGCCTATTTTGTTGCGACATTTGGCGCAGACGTACTTCGGGGTGTTTGACGGCACATACATTTTTGCGCCACAATTGCAGAAGGTTTGACCGGCAAATAGTTGCACAGGCCTACGCGCAGGCCGTTTATTTTTCTTTTCCTGGTCATCAAGGATCGCATTGCACTGATCCCAGATTTCTTCGGCTACAACCGGCTCAATATTGACGAAGACCCATTCTTCTTCTGGTTTGAGCGCCCAAGGCTTATCGTGACCCTGACTTTTCGTAAAGTTCGCTCGATGAATGCCTTTCGCATTTGGGTTGCGTAGTAGACGCCCAACTGTTGTGTCCGAGAATGCCTGACCGCCACGAGTCCGATATCCCGCTTCGTTAAGCAGGCGTGCCACCGTCTTTTTCCGACGATGTTGTAAGAATAACTCATAAATAAGCTTCCGAACAGGCGCTTCCACTGGATCAACAATTAGTTGATTATTCTCCCAACGGTATCCAAGCGAAGCTTGGCCACCAGTATGCTTTCCAAGCTTTGCTCTGATGGGTATTGAAGCGGCAACCCTATCGGCGATCTCCTCGCGTTCCCACTGGGCCATGGCTGCAATCATGGTATAAAAGAGGCGGCCTGCCGGAGTTGAAGTATCGATTGATTCTTGAAGGGAAATCAGGTCTGTGCCGTTGTCTCTGAAGATGTCAGCGAATTCAAGTAGTTCTTTCGTGCTGCGAGCGAGACGAGCGAGCTTTGAAAAAATGAGGCCTGTTATGCGCCCTGATCGAATATCAGTGAGCATGCGCTGTGCTTCCGGGTGATTCATTACCGCTTTACCGCTCACTGCCTCCAGGTGATAAACCTCCCGCACTTCCCATCCTTTGGATTCAGCGTAATACTGAGCGCGCTTCTCATGGTGTTCGGGACTATCTCCTCTGGCTTGATCCTCGGTTGAAACGCGAATCCAAATGCCGACTTGTTTTGGTGTTTCCATTCGTTCCTCCTATGCCTAACACGAAGCCCGACACAGTGATTATAGCTCCCCGTGCCGGGCGCATCAATTCCCTAGAAGGGCAGATGTTGATGATTTTTGGATTACAATTACACGACCGTCCAGGTGGTCCACGTCACGTTGTGCTTATCCTCAGCGTGTTTTCTGATCGCTTCAAGCATCGCCAGGATATACCGGTTGCTCGTCGTATCCACGCGGTACTACATCAAATGATGTGCGGAACGCGGTGGATAGATCAGCGACCATTCGCATATCGTTGTTGAAAGTTACATATTCCGGTAAACGCTTGTTTAAGCTGCCGGTCAACACCAATACCCATGGGATTGTATCGGTCAAAAAGTTGAAACCCGCCTTCAAATTGGCAAAAAGCCATGGTTCACTATCGTGATTCGTACCACCCAGCATTACTTCGCTACAGGTCACATTCAACGCATATATGGGAAACTGCATACAGAGCTCCAGCATGATGGAGTCGATGAGTCAAGAGCAGCTATGATAAACGGGATATCTCCCAAGTGAAGCCGATATGCGGTAAAGTCACCGGGCATACCCCTGTAGATCGATACCATGCCATAGGGCCATCATGAACTTGGCTCATATTTTTTGTTTTCGACGGCAAAGTACTTGACAAGATAAGTGAGGGCTTGCTAGCTTAGGGCGACCTTGTAGTGTCGTTGCAGTTTGGGCGACAGGTCATGTTGCATAACGTCCGGACTGCACGTTCCCTTGGGATCTCCTACGCATTTCGCCCTTTTGCCTCATGATAGCCCCGCTGTACGGCGCCTCCGGCGATCACTCGCTGAAACGGATGGTGTCAGATGAACGGAACCCTGCTTTGCTCCCGCGCCGTAGTACGTGCCCTCTGCCTGCTCGGGCTCGTCTTCGCCCTCGTTCACGTGGCCGCGGCCTTCCCGCAGGTGACCATGACGGGGCCGGCGCCCTGCTCGGTCTACGATGCGCCGGCCAGCATCACGGTGACGGCGGACGTCTATGATGACGGCAGCACGGTGAGTAAAGTCGAGTTCTATGCCAATGGGAGCAAGATCGGGGAAGACACCACCGCCCCCTACAGTTATACCTGGACGGCTGTCCCGATGGGGGAGTATTGGCTCACCGCCTCCGCCACGGATGCCGAGGGGCAGGGGTATGCCTATAACGATGTGCCGGTAACGGTGCGGCGTGGCTACAATACACTGCCGGTGGCGCAGAACCAGGCGATCTCCGTGAGCCAGTATGACGGCTATGCCGGTCAATTGGCCGCCACCGATGCGGACGGCGACCCGCTCACCTATAGCATCGTCACCAACGGCACGCTCGGCACGGCGCAAATTACCGATTGCAGCACCGGGGCGTTCCTCTACTACCCGAATGGGAGTTCCGGCGCCGATACCTTCACCTTCCTTGCCAGCGATGACTATGGTAACTCCAATACCGCCACGGTGACGGTCACCATCACCCATACGAATCTGCCACCCTGGGCCGATCTCACCGGACCGGCATACGGCACGCTTTACAATGCGCCCGCCAGCATCACGCTGACGGCGGACGCCTCCGACCAGGATGGCACCATTAGCAAAGTCGAGTTCTACGCCAATGGCACGAAGATCGGCGAAGACACGACCGCGCCCTATAGCTATACCTGGACGAATGTCCCGATGGGCGACTACAACCTCTGGGTGGTCGCCACCGATGACGAAGGTGCGCAGAGTTATGCCTATGGCGGCAGCTACGTGACGGTGCGTCGCGGCACCAATACGCTGCCCGTTGCGCAAGGCCAGTCGATCACGGTGGGACAATACGAGACGGGCTACGGCACGCTGACCGCCACCGATGCGGACGGCGACCCGCTTACTTATAGCGTCGTCACCAACGGGACGCTCGGCACGGCACAAATCATCGATAGCAGCACCGGGGCTTTCCTTTACTATCCGAATGGCGCGTCCGGGAGCGATACCTTCACCTTCGTCGCCAACGACGGCTATGGCAACTCCAATACCGCCACGGTGACGGTGACCATCACCCACTATAATGAAGCGCCCATGGTCTACCTCACCAGCCCGGAGCCCGGTTCGAGCATCACATCCCCCGTGACGCTGACGGCGGACGCCTACGATTACGATGGCACGGTGAGCAAAGTCGAATTCTACGCCAATGGCACGAAGCTCGGCGAAGACACAACGGCCCCGTTTAGTTATACCTGGACGACCGTGCCACCGGGCACCTACTGGCTCTCCGCCACCGCCACTGACAACGAGGGCGCGCAAGGGTGGTCCTACGACTACCCGGTGACGGTGACCGGTGTGAATACGCTCCCGGTTGCGGTGGCCGATACCGACACCACCACGGAAGACACCGCCTGTACCACGGCCGTGTTGACCAATGATAGTGGGCTGCTGGATACCCCGCTCACCGTGACGATCAGTACCGCGCCCACCCACGGCGCCGCCGTGGTCAATGCGAACCATACGATCACCTATACCCCGGCCGCCGACTACACCGGCGCGGATAGCTACGGCTACCAGATTACCGATGGCAACGGCGATACCGCGACGGCCACCGTCACCCTCACCGTGACCCCGGTGAACGATCCGCCGACCGTCTCGCTGACCGCCCCGGCGAACAATGCCACCTACACGGCGCCGGTGGATATGACGCTGACCGCGATCGCTGGCGATGTGGACGGCACGGTGGCCAAGGTGGAGTTTTACCAAGGCACGACGAAACTCGGCGAAGCGACCAGCGCGCCGTACAGTTGCGCGTGGACGAACGTGCCAGTGGGCACCTATACCCTGACCGCCATCGCCACCGACGATACCGGAGCGACGACCACCTCCGCACCCATCACGGTGACGGTGCAGGAGAACCTCCTCCCAGTAGCCCAGGACCAAACACTGTCGACGCGGATGAATACTCCCGTCTCGGGCACGCTCGTCGCCGCGGATGGCAATGGTGATACCCTGACCTACCGTCTGGTGACCACGGGCACGTCCGGCACCGCACTGCTTACGAATGCGGCGACGGGAGCCTTCACCTACACGCCAAATACGGACATCACCGGCACGGATACGCTGACCTTTGTGGCCAACGATGGGCACGGCGACTCCAACACGGCCACCGTCACCCTCACAATCCTGCCGCCGAACCAAGTCCCCACCGTCTCCCTGACCGCGCCGGCGGATGGGGCGATCTATATGGCGCCGGCCGCGATCACCCTGACGGCCACCGCCGCCGATAGCGATGGCACGATCAGCAAAGTGGAGTTCTTCCAGGGTACGACGAAACTCGGCGAAGCGACCAGCGCGCCGTACAGTTACGCTTGGAGCAACGTTCCGGCGAGCACGTACACCCTGACCGCCACCGCCACGGATAATGACGGGGCCACGACCACCTCGGCTTCCGTCATCGTCGCGGCAATTGCGAATACCTTGCCGGTGGCACAGGGCTTTTCTCTCGCTACGCTGCAAAATACACCAGTGAATGGCACACTGCTGGCGACAGACGTGAATGGAGATACGCTCACCTTTAGCATTGTCTCCAATGGAACCCTCGGCACCGCCAGCATCACGAATGCCCAGACGGGGGCTATGACCTATACGCCGAATACGAGTGCAATCGGCACGGATAGTTTCACCTTCCGGGCTAATGATGGCCAGGGAAATTCCAATATCGCAACGGTGACCGTCACGATACAGCCGATCCCCATCACCACCTTGAACTTTGTGACGTTGCAGGATGGCTGGACGTACCTTAAAGGGACCGGTCCGCTGACGATCCCCCTGGATGTGCAATTGACGGGAGCAGCCATACCTTTCGAGAAAATCGTCTTTACGGATAACGGCCAGGTGCTTGGCGAGCGGGACGCCGCAGGGAATGGTACCTATGCGTTCCCCTTGACCGTGGATAGCTTGGGCGCACACCACATTACCGTCAGTATGCTGACGACCACCGGTGAGACGGTGATCATGATCAAGGCGGCGCTGACAATTTCGAATACCAGCGTTACCACCACGTGCCCTGCGCTTGGCATGCCCCCCATTGAGGACGGTGCGGATTGCTGGGATGTTTCGATGAGTGCGGATGGAAATTCGGTGATCTTTGTCTCCGATGCGACGAATCTGGTGGCGAACGATACCAACACGGTGGCAGACCTCTTTGTCCTGAACCGGCAAACCGGCGCGGTCGGGCGTCTCAGTGTTGGCCCGGCAGGTGTCCAGGCGAATGGGGTGAGTTGGGACGCCGCGGTCAGCGCTGATGGCCGCTACGTGGCCTTTGCGTCGAATGCCACTAACCTGGTCGCCGGGGATACGAATGGTCATGCGGATATCTTTGTCCGCGACCGACTCACACAAACCACCACCCGTGTGAGCATGTTGACGTCCGAAGACCAAGTGAATGGAAATTGTTGGGGAACGTCTATCAGCGCCGACGGCAACTTGGTTACGTTCGTGACCGATGCGCCGAACCTCGCCGGCAGTACCGAACACCCGCTGGCGATCTGTATTGTGGATCGCGCAGCCGGCACCATCATGCGTGTCTCGTCCGCCCTATTCGGCGATCAAATCGGCTGTGGCACGGCGATTAGTGCCAATGGGCAATTTGTCGTCTACGATGCAGATGATCCCTTGCTCGTGCCGAATGACAACAACGAGAAACGGGATGTGTTTATTTATAACCCGCAAACGTTCGACACCGAGCGGGTGAGCCTTGCGACGGATGGCACGGAAGGCAATGGCGAGAGTTGGGGTGGCTCCGTGAGCGCGGATGGCCGCTATGTCGCGTTTATCTCTGACGCCGACAACCTGGTCACAGGGGATACGAATGGCACGGCGGATGTCTTTGTGCGTGATCGTCAGACCAATTCCACCATCCGCATCAGCCCGCCGCAAGGCAATGACCAGAGCTGGGAAGCCAAGATGACCGACAATGGCCGCTACGTCTTCCTGACATCCGATGCCAGCAACCTGGTGGGCGATACCAACCAAGCCTGCGATATCTTCCGCTATGATCTGCAGACGGGACAACTAGTGCGCATCAGCCGCGCCACCAGCGGTGCGCAGAACAACGGCGACTGTTGGGATTTCGGCGCGAGCGCCGATGGGCAGGCTATCGCCTTTATCGCCTGGGGTACCGACCTGGTCGTGGATGTGCCGTCCACCAATAAAACACTGTACGTAACGGCCGTAGGACAATAAAGTTAGCCCCTCCACCGTGAGTGGGTTACACAAATATTCGTACTCAACACTGATGATTCGACGATAACGATGCCCAGTTCTAACGGAGACGACGGGCCGCACAGGGAGAGCACCATGATGACACAGCGATGCAGTCAGGGATACACTACCACCCACACGCGACACCGTGGCGGAGTGAATATTTTACACCCAGCCTGTCCACGAACGGCATGGCTGCTGCTGGGGCTGCTGTTCGGGCTTCTCTGCTGTGCAGCCGGTGCCCAGGCCACATCTGGCTATTTGCGGAGTAATAACTATTTCGCCTCTGCGAGAACACATTTTTCATTGCATCAAACGAATTGCACTATTGCACTCAATGAAAATGGTATGCGTTATCTCAAGCTTTGTCTTCGATTCGATTTGCCCCTTATTTTTGGGCTGCGTAGTGTTCAGGAAACACCAGAGACTGAAACATATTTTACTGGCAACACGTACCTGTTGATTAATGGCGAATATACTTTTCCGCTCTCATGCAGTCATATTCTGCAAGTGACAAATAGTGGTCGAGACCCTCAGTGTGAGCCGTGGGAATCAAACTACACGAGTGCTGTTGTAGGTGGAAGAAATGAGGAATTTCCGAACGGCGGTTGTGTAATGAATATTCAACGCAATCTCGTAATGGTGAGTGGGCTACTCGGATCAGGGATTACTTCTGCAGAAATATTGCTTGGTGACTGCGTTTCGAGCCTTCGACCAGAAGGAATATCGGTGTTCCTTATTGCAGGACACCCTGATCCTAGCCTAAATCCCCTCAATTTTGGCCTAGAGACGGCCTTTCATGCAATGGATGACCCTGGGCAATTCCCATTAACTACCTGGGTACCGAGCTGTACGAGCGGATGTCCGGTTAATTTGACTACGGGGGATGAAGTGCATCCCGCTGATGCGGATATCGTGATAACTAATCCTTACGGTCCCTCGGTGAGTTTCCAGCGTACCTATTTCACCACACAAGCGAAAGCAGGAACCTCGTCGCCCGGGTTGCCGCAGGGGTGGGTGCATAGTTACGATTCTATCATTTATCAAGGTGCTGCCGGCTCATGGCTTTCACCGCTTATGCTGTACCCAGCTACGGGGGGACAAGAACTCCTACTACCGGACGTTGATGCGAATGGCAACCCCACAGGAGTGATTACTGTCCCAGCAGGCTCCCCGTATTTGGTCATGGGGGTACCCTCCGCATCAGTTGGCGTTTGGCAGTCACTCTCGATCACCTGGAAAGATGGTAAGGTCGAGACCTATACGCCGTTCCAATCCGGCCAATTTGGATTGGAACGCATCACAGATAACCTGGGGCGCGCTATCACGCTGCATTGGGATACGGCACACCGACTGACCTCTATTCAAAATGCCGGCGCCACAACACCCCTCTTAACGTGTGTTTATGGCACGGGTGGCTATCTCACCGATGTACTGGACGGCGCTGGACGGAAGGTCCATTACACCAATACCGTGCCCACTGGCCTGACTGTGCCCTGCTTAACCGCCGTCTCGCAAATCGTGGCGAGTGGAGACACCGCGCCTGCCACGATAGATACGTACGGGTATACTGTGTTTAATGAACACCCATTAATTACGCTAATCGGTTCTCCTAGCCCAGCGGGGCAGGGGTCGAGTTCAATTACCTTCACTTACGATCCTATCTCCGGCCAGGTCACCTCACAGACCGCTCCCAATGGGAATACCTTTACGTATACCTATGGGGTTGCGCAAACTCAGGTCGATCTCGCGGATGTGCAGGGGCAACATCTATCGACAACGGCACAATATTACGATGATCAGGGGCGAAAACTCGGGGAAAGCGATGCCGCCGGGAATCGAACGACGATCCAATATGATGATCCGAATACCCCATACCGTCCATCGAGTATTGCCGACAAAGGCGGAAAAACCACTGGCGTGTCTACGTATGATCAGTATGGAAATACGCTCACCTCCACTGATGCGCGGGGGCTCACCACGTCGAATACATATGACTACTCGCACGGGGCGTTCGGTCGACTCATCAGAACACAGGTCGGGACGAAGTCTCCGACTACAATGACTTACCTGGAGCCGAGTGGCCTGGTCAAGACACTAACCGCACCGAAACCTGGCTCGACGACCGGGGAAACCGTCACCACCACCTACACCTACGACTTCGAACAAGACCCCACGCAGAATTACGGGCGGGTGGTGGCGGTGACACACCCGGGCAATAACAGTGGGGCAGCAATTACGGACACGACAACCTATAACTATACCTCAGACCCCACTTACGACGCGAACGGTAATCCGGGCAGCTTCACGGCGACTTCAAACGGCTTCCCGTTGACGGTCACCGATAAGCACGGTCGCACCACGCACCTGCGCTATGACGCGCGCGGCAACGTCATCATCAGCATTGATCCTGATGGGCTGCGCACTGATACCACCTATAATTTGGCCGATCAACCGCTCACTGTGCAACTGCCGCCCGCCACCTTGGGGGCAGGACGGCGTGTCATAACCACCGATTACCAGTATCCCGGCGGGCTGGCCTGGCGCGTGACGACCTGCGACGCGCAGGGCACTCAAGTGCGTCAAGAGGTCACCAGCTATGATATTGCTGGTAACATCCTCTCAAAGACCGGCGGGTCGGACCCCGTCTCCTATCAGTACGATGCACTGGGGCGACGCACGCACATTATCGACGGGAATAACCATGTGACCGGCTATGCATATGATAATCTGGACCATGTGGCGCAGATTACTTATCCGGATGGGCATACCATGCATTACCTCTCTTACGATGAGGAAGGGCGCGCCTTGGAATCGGTGGACGGCAATGGTATGCATACCACCTACAGCTATACCGACCCGGGTGGGGCGCTCACATCAGTCCATCATAGTATAGTCGGCGTGGATGTGCAGTACCAGTATGACAGCTATGGCCGCGTGACCATGGTGACAGATAGCACGGGGAGCAAAGCGTATACCTATGATACGACCGATCTCCCGCTCACCGTAACCACGAGCTATACCGGGTTGCCGGATGCCACGTTGGTCTATCGGTACTACCCGGACGGCAGCCTGCAGCAGTTGACCAGTCCGGCAGGCGTTTTTAGCTACCAGTACGACGGCGATGGCCAGCTGACGGCGCTCACCGACCCCACCGGCAAAACCTCGCGTTGGAGCTATCGGCCGGATCACCTGTTGCAAAAGCAGCAACTCGGCAATCGCGCGTGGACGAGTTACCGCTATAACCTCACCAAGCATCTGGCAGGGTTGACCAATCATACGTCGACGGGGCGCGTCTTGGCGGATTATACCACGCTTACCCGCGATGACCTGGATAACTTGACCGGGCTGACCACCACCATGCCGGGATCGGTCGCACAGGATGGAACTGCCAGTTATAGCTATGACGCGAAATCTGAATTAATGCAAGAACAGTGGACACCCGCTCTGGGTGGCACGGCTCGCGTGCAAGCCAATAATTACGACCCGGCCGGCAATCCCACACAATTTGCGCATGACCTGCCCGGCTACGCCGGCATGACGCGCGCCTACAATGCCAGCAACCAGTGGATCGGCTATACCAATGGGCAAGGGCAAACCGTCGGCACGAACCTTTTTGCCTATGACGGCAACGGCAACCCGACCACCTATAAAAGCGACAGCTTGACCTATAGCGAAGACAACGGACTGACGGCGTACACCCGTAACGGCAATACCGTGTTCACCGCCGGCTACACCGCCGAAGGCCTGCGCGCCTGGAAGGCGGGGGCGGACGGCGTGAAGACCCATTTCCTGTATAATGGGACACAACTGCTCTGTGAACTGGATGACACCGGGACGGTGACGCACTTTACGGTTTGGGGACCGTCCGGACTGTTGGCACGGGCGACCCCATTGGCACGTCAGCAGAGTTGGTATCTCTTCGACATACTCGGTAACGTGGCTCAGCGACTAGATACCTCCGGGCAGGTACAGTCGACGGAGCAATATGACGCGTGGGGGAACTTGCTGGCTGATGGCGACGCGAGTGATCCCTTTGGGTATAAAGGGAAATCCGGGTACTATACAGATCATGAAACCGGACTGATCCTGTGCACTCATCGGTATTATGATCCAGCGGCAGGCCGGTGGCTGACAAGGGATCCAATTGGATTTCTTGGTGGGATTAATTTGTATGACTATTGCGGAAATATGCCTACTGGTCGTATCGATCCACTTGGGGCTGATTTTTGGGAAGATTTTAAAGCGTACTTTACTTGGGGAGCTGATACGGTGCCTCTACCACCGGTAGTCGGCAAAGGGATTGAGGCAATATCGGCGAGTGATGACGTCCATAATGGCTTGCGCAAGACGTGTAAGGCTGGTGAGGATAAGTTTAACAAAAGCCTTGATTCCTGGACTAGGGCACTATATAAAGATGTGGAAGGCGATACTCACAAGGAAATGGACGCCTATAATGATTCTCCGGAGTCGCATTATTGGTACGGATGGCTCGTGTGGGAAGCGAAAAAACATAATTTCCATGACACTTGGAACAGGAGTATAGGGGGCAAAGTATATCAGTTTAAATAAATGAGGTAATCCCCCGGCTCTGCCGGGGAGACTCCCAGAGTTTGACAATGACGGGAGTCGCCCATACGCTCTGCTCGTGAACCGCCAAAGTTTACGAGAGGAGAGAATATGGACGACCCCTTGAGTTTAAATCATACGCAGTGGGAATGCAAATACCATGTAGTGTTCATTCCCAAATGCCGTCGCAAAGTGCTGTGGGGCCAGATTCGCACGGCGCTGGGTCCTGTGTTGGCTGAGCTCGCCCGTCGCAATGACTGCGTGATCGAATCGGGGAGCTTGCAACCCGATCATGTGCATCTGTTGATTCGGGTTCCGCCGAAATATGCCGTGGCGCAGATCGTGGGGTATCTGAAAGGGAAAAGCGCGATCTATATTGCCCGGACGTATGGGGGACGGAAGCGGAACTTTACGGGCGAGAGCTTCTGGGCGCGTGGGTATTATGTCTCCACGGTCGGCAAGGATGAAGAGGTGATCCGTAACTATATCCGCCAGCAAGGAGAAGAGGACAAGCGCCTGGATCAGCTGCGGCTTGACGAGTAGTCGCCTCCTTGGGAGGCCCCTGACTAAGTAACAGAACACCGCTTTGAGCGGTTCACAATATCAAGCCTCCGGCTTTGCCGGAGGTATATGACTAGATTGGTTAATTCATGCAAAATGCGTATAATATGGCAACTCGTGCCTTATGCTGTGGTATAATTCTATCGAAGAGTTATACCTATATCCCAGAACATTAACTTTGGGAAAATTACTGTGGCAATAATCGTTTTATCAGATTGTCAATGTGCTCGGCGAGTTAGTTTGATGACGGTTTAGCAAAAACACACTTGCTGAAAAGTGGAAATAAGTACACGGTAAATGTGAACGTTAGTTGTTGCCTAATTATTTTCTAAATCAACGTAGTCAAGATCAGTCTACATATGGCTCGTCTTTACCTGCGTAAATACTGATCGGGTCATAAAAATTCATAGTATTAATCCCGCTTCGCGGAAGATGGCTCGCACGATCTTGGGCAGACGCCTGATCTGTTGTCGTGCCGAATTGGCGGCTGTTTCCAGGCGACTTATGGTCACGAAGGTCTTGTTCTTCAGTTTGACATATTTGAGATAGCGACAAGCGCATTCATCGGGATTGAGTTCGTGGGCATACCCCGGTAATGATTTGACCTGCAGCTAGGTCCGATGTTTGTCCAGCGAGCCATTCACCTGTTTACTGCGGTGGAGGGGGCACCATCCCAAATGGCCAGGCGCTTGCCGCGTATAGTTGCATGCAGTGCCGTGAGAAAGGCGAGGACCGCTATCCTAGTCCCGGCGTTGCACCTGGAAACACAGGGCTTCGCAGGAGAGACGGCGCTGATCACAGAGACATGATCGTTCGTCAGCCGGTGGTGCAACACCGACGTCTCACGCCAATTGGTACAGGTCGTCGTGGTACTAAGAACGACGTCTTGCCTAAAACGAGCAT
>DASXVL010000314.1:0-13898 GCA_036504255.1 Armatimonadota bacterium
GGACACCTACGCTCTGCTCTTCCATCTCTTTATCCCCGACGACGAGCATATAGGGGATCTTCTGCAACTGCGCTTCACGGATCTTGTAGCGCATCGACTCGTTGCGCGCATCGACGTGCACGCGGTCTTCGTCGGCGCGCAGGGCCGCAGCCACGGTTTCCGCGTATTCGTGGTGGCGTTCGGAAATCGGAATCACCACCACTTGCACGGGAGCCATCCACACCGGGAAGGCTCCGGCAAAGTGCTCGATAAGCAGGCCGAAGAAGCGCTCCAGCGAGCCGAACGGCGCGCGGTGAATCATCACCGGGCGATGCGCCTGCCCGTCTTCGCCGATATATTCCAGGTTGAAGCGCTCGGGCAGGTTATAATCCACCTGCACGGTACCGAGCTGCCACTCGCGCCCGATGGAGTCGCGCACCAGGAAGTCCAGTTTCGGGCCGTAGAAGGCCGCCTCGCCCTCGGCGACGGTATAATCCATCCCCAGGTCTTGCACAGCCTTGAGAATGGCGCTCTGCGCTTTATCCCAGTTCTCCGGGTCGCCGACGTACTTGTCGCTCGCCGGGTCGCGCAGCGACACGCGCACCTTGAAGTCGCTTAAGCCGAGCGTGCGGAAGACGAAGAGGATCAGGTCCACCGTCTCCTTGAATTCCTTGTCCAACTGCTCGGGCGTGAGGAAGAGGTGGGCGTCGTCCTGGGTAAAGCCGCGCACGCGCGTCAAACCGCCCAGCTCGCCGCTCTGCTCGTAGCGGTACACCGTGCCGAACTCGGAGAGGCGCAAGGGCAGGTCGCGATAACTGTGCATCTCTGATTTGTAGATCTGGATGTGATGCGGGCAGTTCATCGGCTTCAGCAGATACCCTTCTTCCTCGCCTTCGCCCTTCTCCGCCATGGTGATGGGCGGGAACTGGCTCTCCTTGTAATACGGATAGTGTCCCGACGTGCGGTAGAGGTCGAGCTTGCCGATATGCGGCGTATAGACGGGCAGATAGCCGCGCTTAGTCAGTTCCTTCTTCAGGAAGGTCTCCAACTGGTTGCGCACGATGGCGCCCTTCGGCAACCAGAGCGGCAGGCCCGCGCCGACCTCGGGAGAGATCATGAAGAGGCCGAGTTCGCGCCCGAGGCGGCGGTGGTCGCGGCGTTTCGCCTCCTCGCGCATCTCCAGATATTTCGCCAGGTCTTCTTTCGTGGCAAAGGCGGTGCCGTAAATGCGTTGCAGCATGGGGCGCTTCTCATCGCCGCGCCAATAGGCCCCGGCGACGGAGAGCAGCTTGAACGCGCCCAGGCGCGCGGTGCTCGGCACGTGCGGCCCGCGGCAGAGGTCGAAGAAGTCGCCCTGGCGGTAGACGGTCACCGTCGCTTGTGGGATCTCTTCGAGGATTTCCGCCTTAAATTCGTTGCCCATCTCGCGATAGCTGGCGATACACGCCTGCAAATCCACCTCTTCGCGCGAGAGCGGGATATTCTGCTTCACGAGCTTCTGCATCTCCGCTTCGATTGCGGTCAGGTCTTCCTCGGTGAACGGACGCGGCATGGAAAAGTCGTAATAGAACCCCTGCTCGATGGCCGGACCGATGGTCGGCTTGGCCTCCGGGAACAGGTGCAGCACCGCCTGCGCCAGCAAGTGCGCCGTTGAGTGGCGCAAAATCTCCAGCCCGAGCGGCTCCTCCGCGCTGACGACCTCAATTTCCTGCCCCACCGGCACCGGCATGGTCAGGTCGAGAGACGTCTCGCCCACCTTCACCGCCACCGCCGTCTTCGCTAACGCCTTGTGGTACTGTTTCAGCCAGGAAAGGATCGTACGCGACGCATCTTCCTGCTCGCTCACTTTCAGCCGTTCACTCATGGTTCTGTCTCCTTGCTCGTTCATCTGCCCAATGGCAACAAAAAACCCTCCCGTTGTCCGGGAGGGTGAAATCATCAAAGTCGTGCAAAAGCCCCCGGACGCGTTTATCGCTTCCGGGTAGTCGTCACGAACTCAGCCTCACACGCGCCGTAGCGCACCGAGTAAATCATACCGCCTGAGTATAAAGGGTAGAGCGAACGGTTGTCAAATGCCGATGGCAAAACGGAGGCACAAAAAAACCTCCCGCGAAACGGGAGGCAGAAATGTTGGGATGGTGGGCGCTATAGGGATCGCACCTATGACCTCTTCGGTGTCAACGAAGTGTTCTACTACTGAACTAAGCGCCCAAGGCTCATTGACGGAGAGATTATAACGGCTGACGCGCGTGCTGTCAAATCGCTCCGGGAACAAATTCCGTTAGGCCGGACCTACCGATAATCGACCAGTCCATATTTTCTATTTTCTATACCGGGTGACGTGTATCTTGCCAGCGTCATCGATGGTAGCACGACATAATTTAATTTTCTTCTGTCTGCAGACAGAAGAAAATTCCTTGGGCAAGGTTTTTGGCATTCCTGGGCCGACGATTACTCGTCTGACGTCAACGGGAAACAACTCCGTATCAGAAAACACCCGAATCTCTTGTTCATAACGCAATTTGTCGAATTTTGAGCATAATACTTGTTTTGCTAACTCATCAACATCACAACTAGGGTCAAACCCATCGATATTCTTACGTATTTTGTTCTCATAGATTACTTTTCGAATAATATCGGGGCTTTCAGGAAGTTCGACTTCGATAGCAACACCATTGAAGCCACCTGCATAATGGGTCCAAAGAAGATAATCGGCGTAATCTTCCGACAAAGAACAAACAAGCAATTGATTCTTCGCACCGGTTAGTCGTTGTTTAAGCTGTTCATTTTTCACAGCGTCACCCGTAGATGAAAATTCAAACAATCCTTCCGATAGCTCGTTAAGCCTGTTCCAAGCAGAGCAGTATAACTTCTTCTCATCAAGAATATCAACGATGAATTCTATCTGTGAAGCAGAACGAAATTTATAAGCGGTGGTCATCCTGAAACCTCACACTAAAATAGATATGATACTTAATTAATATTTTAACGCAACTTTAAAAAACTGTCAATGCGCTAATATGCCTCCGCTGTAATCGGCCTTTACCCGCGCATCTCCGCCAAAATCGCGGCGCAGGCGGCGGCAGGGTCCGCGGCTTGGGTGATGGGACGGCCGACGACCAGATAATCGGACCCGGCGTCGATGGCCACACGCGGCGTGGCGACGCGGCGTTGATCATCGGCGGTGCCGGACGCGGGGCGGATGCCAGGGGTGATGACGACGAACTCGGGGCCGCAGGCGGCTTTGATGGCGCGCGTTTCCAGTACGGAGGCGACCACGCCGTCGAGCCCGGCTTCTTTGGCGCGCAGGGCCAAGGCCACCACTTGCTCTTCCGGGGCGCGCGCGCAGCCGATCTCGTCGCGCAGTTCTTCCGGGGCGATGCTGGTGAGCACGGTGACGGCGATGACTAACGGGCGCGCAACGCCGGTGGCGCGGGCCGTGTCCTCCGCCGCCTCGCGCGCGGCGCGCATCATGCGCACGCCACCGCTGGCATGGACGTTGATAATGTTTGCGCCCGTCACCGTGGCCCCGCGCACCGCGCCGGCGACGGTATTGGGAATATCATGGAATTTGCCGTCCAGGAAGACCGGCAGTCCGAGGTCGCGCAATTCGCGCACGATCTGCGGGCCGACGCTCATGAGCATTTCCAACCCGACCTTCATCCATGGGCGCTGCGGGGCCAGCGTGCGCGCCAGGGTTAGGGCGGAGGCGGCGTCGGGGAAGTCAAGGGCGACAATCAGTTGTGGTTTGGTAGTAGGCATGGTGTTTGCAGTATACCATGCCCCTGATCAGCTATCAACCCGCCCAAGCAGCCTGATGCCCAAGGCCGAGGGCACGTCTAGATCACGTTGGCTCAACCGCGTTTGCGCGATTTGACAGCCGGGTATTTTTTACAAACATTCGGTCCATATTTGGAGTTTATGTTTGTGAGTACCTGTATCACCATTCCTATGACTGACCCACTCCGCCGCTGCCTTGACGTCATCAGTCATTCACCGACCTGCGAACATCGTCTCGTCCTGCGTGCACGCATTCTGCTCGCGTGTGCCACTGATCCGTGTAATGAAGCGGTCGCCCAGACCTGCAATACGAATCGCGAAACCGTCCGCAAGTGGCGCCGCCGCTGGCTGGATGCCCAGGACACGCTCGCGGCCGCCGAAGCGGGGGATGAGGGCGCACCGTCCCTGCGTCACATGCTCGAAACGCTCCTGATCGACACCCGGCGTGGGGGACGCCCGCCAACCTTTACCCCCGAACAGATCACCCAGCTCATCGCCCTGGCGTGCACCAAGCCGACGGACGTCGGACGGGAAGGGACCCATTGGACTCCGCGCGAGTTGGCCGATGAACTCCAACGCCAAGGCATCGTTGCACACATTTCCCCACGCCACGTGGGGCGTTTTTTAAAAGGAAGCCGACCTGCAGCCGCATCGCAGCCGGTATTGGCTTAACACCAGCCTTGATCCGGACGCGTTTGCGGCGCAAGCCGCTCCCGTCTGCCAACTCTATCGAGACGCCTTCGCTCTCTATGCGCAAGGCATTTACGTCATCTGTACCGATGAAAAAACCGGCATCCAGGCGGTAGAGCACAAATACCCCAGCAAGCCGATGCGTCCCGGACAGGTTGAACGGATCGAATTTGAATACATCCGCCACGGCACGCAATGCCTGATCGCCAATTTCCAGGTCGCGACCGGCCAGGTGATTGTGCCCACCGTGCAGGCCACCCGAAAAGAAGACGACTTCGTGGCGCATATTCAGCACACCGTCGCCACCGCCCCGGAGGCCGGCTGGATCTTCATCACCGACCGTCTCGATATTCACATGTCCGCCTCCCTGGTCGAGTGGGTCGCCACCACGCTTGGTGACCCCCAAGATCTGGGCAAAAAAGAGAAGTACGGCCTCCTCAAATCCACCAAGACCCGCATGGCCTACCTGACCGATGAGACACACCGCATCCGCTTTGTCTATGCCCCCAAGCACGCCTCCTGGCTCAACCAGGTGGAAATATGGTTCAGCATCCTGGTCCGCCGTCTCCTCAAACGCGGCAGCTTTACCTCCGTACACGATTTGCGCGAACGCATTCTACGCTTCATTGACTACTTCAACCGCACCCTGGCTAAGCCGTTCAAGTGGACTTATCAAGGTAAAGTCTTATCGGCATGATCGCGCTAACGTGATTGAGCCAGAGTGATCTAGCGGCCGCTCGGACTTGAGCATCAGGCTGCTAGACGCGTAACAGGCGCGGGCGTGGGGACCGTCCACGAGGACTCCGTCAAGGAGGGTGTGGGCTTCGGCGCACGGTGAATACGCCAGGTGGGACCAAAATACGGCGCGCAGACCAGCATCACTACCAGCGCGACGCGCGTGGCTTCCGGCAACGGCAAATCGCCGAAGTTGCGCGTGTTGATAAAGACGCTCCAGCCGAAGAGCAGCGGCATGGCGATGAGCACGGCAATGAAATGGTTGTGCGTGATACCGTAGGCGACGGCGTTGATGGCCATCCCGCCCACCCAGAGCGCCGCCACCCAGATCACCATCTCCGTCTCGAACCCGGTGAACAAGCGCAGGTAGCCCAACGTCAAGAGCAGGGCGGCGGCATAGAACGCGATGTAGATACCTGACCAGATGAGGGTCTGCACGATGTCACGAAAGATGTTAAAACTCCCCATGTATTCCGCCTCTTCGCCCTGCGCCAACGCGGCGCTGGCGCAGAGGGCGAGGAGTAACAGCAACGGGAGCAGATAACGAGCAGAGCGAGACATGGATTCCCCTTCCTCCAAGATGGGTCAGCTACTGCGCCGTATATACCCAAAAACCGGCCATCGCCAACCTACACGGCCAACGATTCGACGTTGAGCAGCGTACCCTCATGGGTGATGCGCACTTCATGCGCTTCCCCGGCCGGTAACGCCACGCGTGGGCAGCCGAACAACGCCACCTGCCCCAGCGGCGTCGCGGTCGCCGTGGCGTTCTCGATCAACACCTTCACCGAGGCAGGAAACGCCGTCGGATTGCACAGCCGCAACGTGATCCCTGCGTCGTCATGCGCCAGCACTTCCGCATCAATATGATCGATGGCGCAGACAAAGCCGCTATCCGGCTGCACGTACAATCCGGGCACCTCGGCATACGTGAGCATACAGGACACCTCACACCAGCAGGAGCCATGGAAGATCTCGCCAATCGGTTCCGCCCAATCGCTCAGGTTCACCCGCTCATTCATCCAGCCCGCGGGCATCTCCCCCACCCGCCGGTCATCCCGACTCAGATACTGCGTGATGTTATGCGCAGTTTCGCGCAGCAACGTCAGGTAACGCGTATTGCCCGTCGCACGGTAGAGTTTTAATAACGCGTCGCCGGAGAGCGTGCAGATACCCGGCGCGCTGTGCTTGTTTTGCACATTCGCCCAGACCGACCCGGCGGAACGCATATCCAGCCGCCCAAAGAGCGAGTTTTTGGGAAACGCGTAATCGTAGGAGACACACCAGGAAGCGCACTGGTCGGCCATCTTACTCGCCCGCGACAACCACACCGCGTCGCCGGTGACCTCGTAAAGCACGACAAACGATTCGAGCAGCCCGTAGGCGGATTCACTGTCAGGGCATTGCAATATTTCGCCCGGTCCGCCCGTGGTATAGCCAGCCTGGGTGAATTGCTCGTACATCGCCGACGCGGCGGCTTGCGCCACGGTCAAATATTGCTCTTCCCCGAAGTATTGCGACGCAAGGGCAAGGCCAGCGGGCGCGATAGCCGCGCTGGTCGAGCCGCCGACGCAGAGCTCGCCGGTCTCGACATCAACAAATTGCCCGAACTGGCCGTACTGTTCCCAGAGCCGCACGAAGGCATCGGCCAGCCGCCGCGTACCCGTCTCCCATGCCACCGGCAGCGTCCAGGCCGCATCCTGACGCGCGAGCAGCAGGAAATGTTTCAACAAGAAATAGAGCGCATCACTGCTTTTTCGTATCAGGTGCCAGTTGCTCGCATGCGGTTTGGAAAATCCGTCACCGATCCACTCGCCGTGATGACCGACGCCGTGAAAAAAACCGGATGCGGCCTGCCCGGTAAAGGCAAAGTCCAGTGTGCGCTGAGCGCGCTCCTGGGAGAGTGCTTCGCCATCGAGCAGTAAGGGGAAGGTAGACATGGCGCCGCCCACCCAGCCAATCTGCCAGTCCTGATACATACTATCGCGCATGCCGACGGAGTAGTACCCCCGCTCCGCTTCCCAGTTCTGCGCATTGTATTTCTCTTCCTGAATGGCCCAGGCGCTGGAGAAGGGTAAGCTATGCCGCAGCGTGGCCGGTCCCGTCAAATCCTGGCGGATCTCCAGGAATTTGGCATAGAGCGCCGGTACATCCAGGCAGACGAAGGTATAGACGCGCAGGCGCAATGTCACCGTGTCATCCGGGTAAAACGTCGTACCCCGGTCAGGCGATGGCGCGTCCATCCTCCCACCATGATAACACGTGTCCTCACGCATCCCCGGCGCGGTGAGCGACACGATGGCTTGCGTACGCGTGTCGTTTTCGGCGATAGCTATCCCACTGACGCCGAGAATGGTGCTGGGGTCGGTGAGCAGCCACCAGCCGCGTCGCGCGCCAGGGAAATGAATACCTACCGCCGGGGTGGCCAGGTCGCGCGTGAGCAGTTGCACACGGGAAGGACCGTCAGTGTGGTTCAAGCGCGGCACATCGGTAATAATGGTGGGCACGTCCACGCCGATATCGGCGGGGTCGTCGAGTAACGGCGGGTACGGCATACGCCGTGCGTCAAAACGATTGCCCGCGTAGAGCGCGGCCGGCATCGCGACGTAATTTTCCGTGCTCCACTTATCGAACACGTACTGCACACCCAGGCTCGTATCGGTCGCTATTCCCTCTTGCAGCGTGAAAGTGACGGTCAGGTCCGCGATGCCCACGCGCCCCGACGTTTCAACCAACTCGAGCGCGTAGCGCCAGCGGGCGCCATTGAACGCGCACACCCCGGTCGGAATCGCGGCATCAATGTCCACGGTCTGCTGCTGTTCCAATCGCGCATCGGTATAGCTACTAAACTGCACGCGCAGGCGGCAGGGAAACGGTTTTACACTCATGATTTCCTCCACTATCGGCTCACATTTTAGCAGACGCATAACGGGAGCGCCACCGGCCACCCGTCGCTTTACAATCCGTGACACCATCGCTACACTGACAAGCATGATTTATGATGTCACGCTCCCGCTCTCCCCGTCGCTCGCCCGTTGGCCGGGCGACCCGGCGGTCGCTGTCAGTTCCTTCGGCGAGCAGATAAAAGTTTCCCAATGGACGCTGGGCAGTCATGCGGGCACGCACGTCGATGCGCCCACACACTTCTCCGCGGGGCCAACCACGGTGGATGAACTTGACCCGGCGATCCTGCTTGGTCCGTGTCTGGTGCTCGACCTGCCCAACGTCACGCGTATCACGGCCGCTGACCTCGCCGGGCATTCCTTGGCCGAGGTGACACGCGTGCTGCTGCGTACGCGAAATTCCGCGCAGTGGGCGCAGCAGCTCACCATGTTTGACGAAGAGTTCGTCGGCCTCGACCTCAGCGCGGTGGAGTGCCTGCTCGACAGCGGCGTCCGCCTGATCGGCGTGGATGGCCTGTCCATCGAGCCCTACGGCGGCGATGGGCAAATACATCAACGCTGTCTGCGCGCCGGTGTCATCATCCTGGAAGGGTTAAACTTGGGCGCCGTGTCCGCCGGAGCGTATGACCTCATCTGTGCCCCGCTGAAACTCGTCGGGTCTGATGGCGCGCCCGCTCGCGTCTGGCTCATCGGCGCGTAATTTTGTGTACCGCGCAAAGCGGTGTACTGTTACTTGGCAATGCGCCTCGTCAGTGATCCCATCCAGGCTGTTGTTTCCGGCCGGGGATAGCCCGGCTATCCCGTTTGCTTTGATAGTGCAACACGCACGAGGGCATCATGAATCCCGGAAATGTCTGGGAGTCTCCCCGGCAGAGCTGGGGGGTTACCCTGGACTCATTATCTCTTCCACCCCATGGCGGCGAACTCGCGGCGCAGGAGTTCGTAGTACGCCGCGTCAGCCGGGCGCGGCTCCGCGAACGGAGTATCCTTCACATACAGCAGATTGCCGATCTGCGTGGACGCCCCCAGTTTCCGCGCCGAGGCAAAATAGCCCTCCAGGTTTTCCAACTCGTTGTGGAAATCATAGGCGACCGGGCAGCCCGGCGTAGTATGCAGCAGCATCTGCGCGCGTTCCTCGTGCTCCAGGTAGTTGCTGCTGGCAACGTCGTAGGTGCGGTTGATGTCGATCCATTCCGCCAGCCAGAAATGTCCGGCGCAGCCGATGTGCACGGCATCCGGCTTGTGCCGCTTCATTTCGCGATAAAAGAGCTCCGTGATGTGCCGAATGTAATTTTCTTCGCCGCGCCATGTCGGGTCGAAGAGCGGCATATCCGCATGTACCTTATCGGCCAGAAAATCCGTCTTCACCCCGTCAAGGTGATAGCAGCCCGGATCGCTGGAGAAGAGTTGGTGAAACAGCGGCTTCAAATACTCTTCCTGCGTGACAGGTGAGGAATAGTCACGCACACGCTTCCCGTGCCGGTTGCGCTTGCCCCCGGCGATGAGGTGCGTGGGGTTCACCTCGGCGGTATCGTTGATTTCCGCCCAATTCCACCACACGACCACCTTAAAGCCGTCCGCATGCAAGTCATCCACCAGCGCGCGCAGATCCGGGAAATGCGACGGCTCCGGCTCCCATTGCCCACGCGTGACTTCCCAGCCTTCGTCCAACAGGATCGTGCGGAAAGGTAGCCGTTCTCGTTTAATGATCTCGACGGCTTTGCGCACTAATTCTTCCGTACACGCGCCGTAGGCATCGATAGACGGCGCCAGCGCCTGCTCATGCAAATCGCCGGGCACTCGCGCGTTCACCGCCATGCACTGGTCGATCCAGGTACAGTACAACGGTTCCTGCCACCAGGCCTGCCGCGCTTTGTGCAGCGGGTGCGGAATGAGGCCTTGCGCGATCAGCATGGCGGCAAAGCTGTCCAGCATGGCGTTGACCGACAGCCCATGCCGCACGAAGAGGCGGAAACGCGGCGAGACGAAACGCTCGCCCGCCGCCAACGGTTGTCCATCGGCAGCCGCGCCATAATCCAGGTACCAGTGACGCACGCGATGCTGCTTCACCGACAGATACATGCCGAACGCTTGCGGCAAATCCAGCGCGCCGACAAAGAGGCTCGCGGAGAGCTTGCGCAGGATGAACAGCGTCGGGTGCGGCGTGAATTGCCAATCGCCGGAATAGGTATCGGTTTCACACGCATCACCCAACACTAATTCCGGGTACGTGTTTGGCGTATGGTGCCGGTTGCGATAATTCACCACATCATACGGCGTGACCAGCGTGCGGGCGGGGAAGAGATCAAGCCGATTGAGTTGGGTCGCGGCATGGACGGTAAAATCGCAGGAAATGTCAATGCTGTCCGCCTCGACATCAGGTGTTAAGTGCAGGGTGAACGCTGTGAGTTCGGGAGCGGTGAACTGTAACGTAAGCGTTCCGTCCGCTGTCTGTTGTGCGGCGACAAACGTTAATGTGATGGGGATACCATTCAGCACCGGCGCGCAAAGGGACAATACCGGTGATGCGAAGAGCACTTGCCCGGTCATCGTATCAGTCAACGATAATTGCTGTGCGATGGTATCGCACACGATTTCTTGGGAAGCCGTCCGCATGACCAGCAGCGATCGGTCACCTTGTCCGGTAATTTCTGGTGGAACCATGAAGATATAACCTACATTTCTCGACAGAATGTCCGCCCGGTCACACCGGGCGGACATTCATAATGCGCGTGCAGATTTACAGATAGTTGACGACGTTGCGCAAGGCCGGCGTCAATTCCTCCGCGTTGATCTCGGCCAAATCTTTATTGAGCGAGCGCAGTGCCTGCGAGTAGGGATGCTCCGGGTAAGCCAGCAGCGCGTGCGCCAGCAGGCGCGGATCGTCTTGAGCGATGGCGTCGGCGAGCATGGTCTGGTGTACCGCGAGGCTGTCGATGAGACCGTGCACGACATCGGGCACGAACAAGTCGGCGGCCGGTCGAATTTGATCCTTATACAGGTACTGGGTATATTCCAGCACGGTGCGATCTCCGAAGCCCGCGACAGCCCCCGCGTTCGGGCGGCTGGTAGCAATTTTCATCTCGGCGATCCCGGCGATGCCTTTCATGATGCGCACAAAAATATCTTCTTCTTCGCGCCGCGATTCCTGGCATTTCGTGAAATCGACTTTCCAGTACTCGTCATCCAAATCCTGATCCAGCAGGGCACGGAATTTGAGATCGTAGGCGATGCGCTCCTGCTGGCCACCGCGTTCTTGCGCGATGACTTGCTCGCGGGTCACCGTGGGCTTGCTGGGAAGATGCGCCACGGCTTCGTCATAGTACAAGTGACTGAGTCCATCGCCCTCGGTAGAGAAGATCACCACGCCCAGTTCGCGATACGCCCGCATGATGGTGGTAACGCTGTGCTTTATACTCTGCACAGACGCTTCCGTGCGCCACGGCTGAAATTCCGGCATCGTCCAGGGTTTCGCCAAGCGCTCATCAAGCAGCGTGAAGAGATCGCGTCCCTGCAAGGAGCCGCGGATAATAAAGCTCAAGTGATTGATTCCGGCGACGTCGACATCGTACGCCGTATTCGGCAGATCTTCGCCGGCCAGAATGCGATGCAAATCCCAGTGATGGTTCATATAGCCGGCACAGACGCCCATCGCCTTGATCTTGGTGTAGTGATTAACCGCCGCGCTCAGCACCGCCACCGGATTGGCGAAATCGATGAGCCAGGCGTTCGGACAGATCGTCTCCATCTTCCGCGCGATGTCGAGCAGGATCGGGCCACCCTTGAGCGCCAGAAACGCACCGTTCGGCGAGACGTTGTCCGACGTCATGAAGCCATGCTTATCACTCGCCCAGTTGCCGAGCGCGAAGTTCTCCCGCGATCCGGCCATCAAGATGACGCCGACCACATCCGCGCCTTCGAGCGCGTCCTCCAGGGTCGTGCCCCAGGTGATCTTGCAGTTCTGCGTCGCGGAATATTCCGGCGTCTTCATCACCATGCGGCCCAACGCTTCCGCGCGTGACGGGTTCAGATCATACAGATTGATCTCTCCGTCGTCGAACATGCCGCGCTCCGCGAGCGCCCCTCGGAGAATTCCGAGTAGTCGTATGGCTCCGCCACCTACAAATACAGCTTTCATGACGTTTCACTTCCTTACAATCGTTGCTACCGCGCACTGTCGCTGCCCCACTGATCACGACATTATTTTTGAGAACAGGTCTGTGCTCTCTTCTCCGATTCGACCCACTGCTAGGTGTACCTTCCAGCCTACGAGCTATTTCTCCGGTTGTTCAGAGTATTTTCGCTTGCATCATCGCGATCCCGGCTGCGTCTACGCCAACAGGTATCCTCTGTCAACATGATATCCGCAGCCCTCTCGCTGGGGATATGTGGATGCAGGCCGGGGTAGATTCTTTGTTTTTTACGTCATTTCATGAAACATGCTGGAAAACTGCCTAGGGTATTATGTGTAATAGGAGTACCTGTTGCGATGAGCTGGATGCGATCAACCACCGATATCGCTGTCGTCACCGAACGCGAACGCCAGGAACCTATGCGCCCGCTGCTCCAGCAGCTTGAGCGGATCGGCTTTGACGTCCACGTGCTGCATCGCGTCTCCTACCAGTTTACCGGGCGCATACCTACCCCGCAGGTAGTACTGGTCGATGTCACCTGCCGTGAATTTCAAGCCTCGGGTAGCCCACCGCCCGGCATCCGCGCCACCTGGGAATACGTGCCGATCGTGCTGCTGGCGCGCGCATCGGAAATCGCACAAATTCGTTTCGGCCCTGATTTTCAAGGCTTTCTCGCCCTGCCCATCACGCCGCAGGAATTGGAAGCGCGCATTCGTTTTGCCCAGTGGAAGACGCAGGGCGCCGGCGGCCAGGCCCCACGCGAACAGATGGAGGTCGCCAACCTGCGCATGAACCTGGCTACCTATGAAGTATTCGTCGATGATGCGCAGGTCGAACTCACCTTCAAAGAGTTTGAACTGCTGAAGTTCTTCATCTCACATCCGCGCCGCACGTTCTCGCGCCCTGAATTATTGGAAACCGTCTGGGATAGCGATTATTATGGCGGCACGCGTACGGTGGATGTCCACGTACGCCGCTTGCGCGCCAAGCTCGGCGAGACCATCGACAATATGATCCACACCGTCCGCAACGTGGGATATCGTTTCGGTTGATCCCCGTACGACCCACGCTATTCCGCCTGCCCTTAACCCGGTTTTCACATCAGGCAATCTATGGTTACCTACGATTACGTTGAGCAAAGGCAGAAAACCGGGCTGCTTTGTGCTGTGGCGGTGGAGATATAGCACCGTTTGGCAGGGTTCGCGCCGCGCGAGACCCGCTCTCCCGATGGATCGAGCACGGCGGGACTCGCTGCGCTCGAACCCTCATAAGAAAGCCCTACTTCTCAGTGCTAGACTCCCCTGTGTGCGGAAGCCCTGGAGCGCGACCATCTCTCAGGGCATGGGCGCGCTCCCGGTTGACGTGCAAGCGCCTGCACAGAGCAGGTACACCTGGTTTTTCGCCATCACGCGACCGGACAAATTAAGACCAGCCGTGCCGCCCGGCAACGCCCGCCTTGAAGCTCGGTTCTGAATATGCTATGGTAACGCACGAGAGTTTCATCCGGCACGAAAGCACCAGACGATGGTCCCATTTCCCTGTGAACTGGGCACCAGAGTACCAGACACCCTATGCCGGGTACGCTAAAATGTGATTATGTACCATTACCGCTGTGCCCATCGCCGGATGGAGCAGCATCGACCGCAGAGACGGAAAGGGGCCAGCCATGCTCATTGTT
>DASXVL010000315.1:0-12421 GCA_036504255.1 Armatimonadota bacterium
GCGCGCCACAGCGGGCGCGCGCTACGGAAGAGCGGCCTACCAGAGGGGACAGTCCAGCACCGGGCGTGCATGCCCACAGGGCGGCTGATCCTGGGCACGGCGTCGGCTCCGCTACAGTGGCGTTATGCGCGAGGGCAGTCCCAGATTCCTTCGTAAAAACCAGGGTGCACCTGTTTGCGAACAAAAGTTGAAGCCCTAGCTGAGCCGTAGCGCGCCAACTCAGGCGTTGGCATACCTTTTGCCTATCTGTAAAAATGCGAGTTTTGCCTGTATTTTTACAATATAGGGGTTTTTACGAAGGAATCGTGTACTGGGCTTGGCTATGCACCTCGGAAGCTATCCCATTCAGCCGGTGACAAGATTCCAGGGATACTGTCCAAGCTGGCCTGGAGTCCTTTGCACGGTTTGGAGCAGGGCAATAGCCTTATTAAATAGGGACAGACGGTAATATTTGGCGTAAATATTACCGTCTGTCCCTATTTAATAAGGCTATTTAACACAGGGTAGGAAACGTCAAACCCCCGCATCCGAGGGATGCGGGGGTCAATATATGGCGTTCGCAAACCAGCGGAAGGGTTAGGCTTCCAGAGGAATGACGGAAACGTTCTTCTGGCCTTTGCGCGCCCAGCCGAACTTCACGCGACCGGGAACCAGCGAGTAGATCGTGAAATCGCGCCCAAGGCCGACGTTGACGCCGGGGCGGACTTTCGTGCCGCACTGGCGGATAATAATATGACCGGGATTCACGACTTCACCGTCGTACATCTTCACGCCACGCATTTTCGGCTGGCTATCACGACCGTTCCGCGAACTCCCTACACCTTTTTTATGTGCCATGATCTCTACTCCTTATTACTCGCGCCTAGGCCTCGATGCTGTCGACCCGCAACCGGCTGAAATACTGGCGATGTCCGCGTTTCACGCGCACGTTCTTTTTGGACTTGTAGCGGAACGCCATGACTTTCTTGGCGCGGTCCTGTTCGAGGACCGTACACATCACCTTGGCGCCCTCCACCAGCGGGGTGCCAATGGACATCGTATCGTCATTCGCTACTAGCAACACGCGATCGAGCGCAACCGTCGCGCCCTGGTCGACTGGCAGCTTCTCAACTCTGAACGTATCGCCGGGGGTCACTCGGTACTGTTTACCGCCGGTCTCCACAATCGCGTACATCCTATCTCCTTCACACGTACAAACGTGTCAAAAATCACACGGGATCAAATATACCAAAAATGGGACCGCCCTGTCAATCAGCTAAGCAATCCCGTCCGGGCATAGCGTCTTGAAATGTCGCGGTTTGGCCGCCAATCATCTTGCAGCCTTCGGCAGCATGGCAAATCGCGATGACGGCGCCATCCACGTTGTCCAGCTTATTGAAGCGCGTCGACGGAACCGTCGTCACCGCGTCAGGGTCTTCATGACGCCAAATCGTCTCCGTGGTCATTCCCCAATGCCACAAAAAATAGATCGCCGACACCAACGAATTCCTGGAAAGGATGGCCGGCCCCATATGTGCGCTCCAGTTCAAGAAGCTGCCGCCCAGCACCTCCAGACGCGCATGGTCTTCCGCGCACAGTAACGTATTGCCGTTCTCTGATTTGAAGCCAAAAATCCAGGCGTCGGCGCGTCGGAACGCGTAGCAGGCTCCCGGCAGATGTTCGTTATTGAGCATGCGCGCCCACGCGTGTACATTCTCCAGGGCAGGGCTTCCGTCCGCATCATGGCCGACGAAGTTGCTACTATCATTCACGAACACCTCTTTGGTGGCGCCGTCAGGGCGTGTGTTGCGATAGAGACGCCAGAGCGTGGTATTTTGCGCCACCGCGCTGGGAAGCACTCCCGCTTCGCGCGTATATGCGCGCGTGTGATTGAAGAAGATGAAGATATCATCCAGCACGACGGTCCGCTCCGCCTCATGGTCCAGCAAGACACCGCCGGCGCTTGCCAACTGGCAGATGTGCAGCGGTTCACCGGACGGCGCCGCCACCCGGAACAAGCCGGGGCCGTCCGGCACGCTTGCGTGTGCACGATGCACACACCCGAATAACCCGGTGATCACCCGCACGCTCGCGGGAATATTGACCGTCCCGTTGATGACATAGTTGGCTTTGGGAAAGTACACGACCGGCTTCCCCGCCTCCATCGCCCGCTGTATGGCCGCCGTGTCGTCGGCAATGCCGTCCCCTACCGCGCCGTACGCATCGACGGCGGCCCACTGCGACAACTCCGGCTCCGGCAGCAGCAGTGGCGAGTCTTTGATCGGCAGACGTAGCGTCGCCGGGGAGGCAGCGGAGCGCAGCCGGACCGGTTCGGTCGAGACATATTCCTGGAGATAATTTCCGCGCACTACCGGCTGGCCATCCCGCGCCACCGCGCTACGGTATCCGGACAGACGAATATCCCTGGCCAGCAGGAAGCCGTCGGAGGCGACCACAAACGCAGTCTGCGCCTCGGTGTCAGCGTATACGTCACTCTCCAACAGCATCAATTGGCCGGCACGGCCTGCCCGTGCGGCAAGGGGCGCGTTGCGGATCAGCAGTCCGCGCGCGCTCATGGAGTCCCCGCCGCCGCCCACCCGGGCATCGCCGAGGCGTATGGCTGTGTCACGCTGCCCTGACAGCGTCGCATACTCCAGCGTCACCATGGTTTCCCGGCCCGCGCCCACCTCGATGCCGACATCAAACCCTTCAATCAGCAGGTCATGGTGATAGCCGGTCGCATTATTCGCATCGGTCAGCAACCCGGCGCGCCCTTGGCCGTCACCGGCGCGAATCGCCACATTGCGCACGCCTCCCCAGTTCGACGAATTCCACTGCAACCCCACCGCGCCGGGATTATCCCTGCCGGTATCAATCGTGATGTTCTCGACGATGTTGCCGATGTTCACGTTGGAGCCCCGCTGCAACAGATACAACGCGAGCACCGCTTTCGCCGCCCCTTCGGCGAATCCCGCCGCGGCATCCTGCAGCCGAATCACGCTGTGATCCCGGCTCTGGCCGATCACGCGGATCGCCCAGTTGTTCTCCGCATACACCATGGCGCTGTTATACTGTCCACGCATGTAGCATCCGCCATTGTCGTCGCCGGCGGGTGTCTCCGGATTGCCATGCAAGAGCGGGTCTGGCGCGGTCGCCTGGTACAATTCCTCTTCATGCGCCGGGGAATTCACACGCAAATACTCCACTTGCGACCATCCGTTGCGGATATTCATCGCCAGCGCCGGCCAGCCCTGGCTCACCGTATCACGCACCAGGTACTCGCCGTCCGGCAGGTAGACAATCCAGTTCTGATCGGACTGCTGCCCACAATAGGTACACCCGTGCTGCCGAAAAATTTCATAGTGCTCCCGCACGAACTGCAACGCCGCGCTCAGCGCCTGCGTGTCGTCTGTCACACCGTCGCCGCGTGCGTTAAAGGGCGGCTGGGTGACGTCCAGCACACGTCCCCCGTGACCGGTGTGATAAAACGCCTCCGGTGGGTACCGTTGGTTGATCGGCGGATGACGGTCGCCCGGCGTCACCGGTGCGCACGCATGGATGGACTCCGCTTCCACGCCCAGAGGGCGCATAGTCTGCGCGACCTTCCGTTCCATAACTCGCCCTTTCTGACCGAAAAATCTTGATGCAAAAATATTCGTCGGCTTGCTGCTTGTTGAAGTACTCCGGTGGTCATCTGACTGAGGCATTTTCCCGCCAGTGCCGATGAACAAAGGCTACCCTTTGTTATCAAATGATTTTACATTTTTTCGATACAGGTGAACATTTCGTTACCATATCTACCCCCGCTCATACGACGGGCGCCCGATCGCTTGCGTTTCATCGCGCACCGGTTCGGCGCTGTGGTTCGACCAACTGATGGCGTTGTGGATGCCCGGCAACCGCCTGGAGCGACCGGATATCAGCAAGGCGAAGGCATGCCTATGCCGAGCTTGCCCAGTGTGGCGGGTGTAGGTAGTACAGGTGAGCAAAGCGACAAGAAAATCGTCTGTGCACTCAGATGTCGTGCGGGTGCGAGAAAAGGCCCCCACCCGGTCTTCCCCTGTAGCCATGGGGGAAGACCGGGATAGGGGCCTTGGACAGCGAGACTGATCACTCCAACGACAAATCACCGCACAAGAATTACCGGCGTTCCCTCATGACGCGCTGGAGGATTCGTCGCTCCCCCGTGCACATCGCGTACTACAGCGCCAGCAGCCTGCCCATATTATTCCCCATGATGGCCGTGCGTTCCGGCTCGCCGATATTGGCGAACTTGGCGGTCAAAAAGGCGGAGGAGAAACAACTGATTGGGAAGCGCGAGGTAAAGATCAAGCGCTCCGCCCCCACGGTTTGCACCAGACTCTCGATAGTGTCGCCGCCGCATAAGAGGCGCGTGGCCAGATAGGTATGCGGGTGCGCTTGCAGCGCGGCGATCGCCTCCGTCAACGTGGGCAGACTGACATCCAGAAAGATCACCGGCACCGGCAAAGACCCCATCGTCTGCAGCGCGGTCGAAATATCACCATCGCGCCCGACCTCCAGCAACACCGGCAGCTTCGCCTCGGCAATGCGCTCCAACACGGCCTTGGCGGCGATATTGGCCAGCGACCACCCTTGCGAGACCGGGAAGAGCGAGAGCAGCCGGAAACCGTGCG
This sequence comes from Armatimonadota bacterium, assembly GCA_036504255.1. GTDB lineage: Bacteria > Armatimonadota > Hebobacteria > CAIYQO01 > CAIYQO01 > DASXVL01. The sequence continues at coordinate 4,635 of DASXVL010000315.1, forward strand.
ACTGGCAATACTCCACCTGCTGCAGCCCATCAATACGCGGGTCCACGACACCGATGGGAATGAGCCCGGGGTGCTGCTGACAGATCGTCCACGTCGTTTCGTTCCCCGAGGTGGCATCGAAAAAGATGCCCTGCGAGGACAGGGTACACGCCCGATCGATTTTGAACCGCTCCAGGCCGTTCACGAGTTCCTCGACCTGGTGGTCGTACGGCAGACCGGGCCAGGTGCCAAATAAGGTAAAGCCATCTATGACCATGTGCTTCTCCTCACGCGAATTTCATCGACGTCATCAGTCACGTTCCAGTAACGCCATCGTCTCAACATGCCAGGTTTGCGGAAACATATCGACGGGCTGCACGGCGGTAATCCGATATCCCAGGCTCACCAGATCGCCCGCGTCGCGCCCAAATGTCGCCGGATCGCACGAAATCAGCACGGCGCGGCGCACGCCTAATTGCGCCATCGTCTCCAGCGCCAGCCGTCCCGCCCCCTTGCGTGGCGGGTCGAGCAACGCGACATCGACGGAACGCCCTTTGCGCACCAGGCGCGTGAAGATCGTCTCGACACTGCCCTCGAACAGCCGCGCGTCGCGCACTGCATAGCGCGACAGGTTCACCACGGCGTCCTGCAGCGCGGCGGGGTGCTCCTCGATACCCATCGCGCGCAAGGCGCGGTTCGCCAGGGGAACGAGGAACGTGCCCACCCCGCAGTAGGCGTCGACAAAGGTGGCTTCGTGCAGATCGCCGACAAACTCACCGGCCAACCGGATCAGTTCCGTAGCCTGCACGTTGTTGACTTGAAAAAATGATTCGGCGGACACCGTGTAATCCCACTCGCCCAGCCGCTGAATTAACTTCAACTGCCCATTCAGGCCTTCCGCCAACGTACGCCGCACCACGGAGCGTCCGCGCACGCGCGACCAGAGCACCCCGGCGACTTCCGGCACATCCTCGCGCAGCGCGGCGGCCACCGCCGCTATCCGCTCATTCCACTCCCAACAGACGAGAATCGCCAGCGCCTTGCCGTCATGCGGGCTCACCCGCGTGATTAATTGCGCCAACGGCAGCGCCTCGCGCGTGGCCAGCGCCTCGACGGCGCGCACGATACGCATGGTCAGCGGATGCTGAATCGGGCAGTCAGGCACCGGCACAAACGCCTCGGAGTCCTCGCCATGATAGCCGAGTTCCACGCGGTCATCCTGGATGCGCGCGATGAATTCGCCCTTATTGCGATAATGCCAGGGATCGTCCATGCCCAGCGTCGGGAGCACGTCAATGCCCTTCAAATGTCCGATGCGTTCCAGGCCATCGCGCACAAAGGTCTGCTTGGCCGTGAGTTGCGCCGCGTAGCTCAGGTGCTGGAGTTGACAGCCCGGGCACCCACCGGCCAACGGACAAGGGGTCGGCACCCGATCGGGACTCGGCGTCTGTAGCGCGACGATACGTGCGCGCGCGAATTTTTTGCTGGTCTGGGTGATTTCGATTTCGGCGACATCGCCGGGCGCGCCCCCCGCAATAAACACGGTGAAGCCGGATATTCGTGCAATGGCATCGCCACCGGCGGCTAACGTCTCGATGGTGACCACGCACCGGTCACCCAGTTGTGGAAAGTCGGACTCAGATTGGTCAATATGCATAGCCTTATCTTTTCGACCCCACGCTCCGTTTCCCTTTTCACCGACTGTGTGTCAGATTAGCACATGAACTCATCGGGTACAGAAACTATAGGGTCCATTATCGCGTATAATACAATATCTCGTTGCGCGTCGGAGGAGTACGAAGGATGCGATATCTCACTGCTGTATTAGTGCTTGTCGGATTGCTGGGGTGCGTTACGCATGCCCACGCGGTCACGTATGCCGCCGGACCGCCCATCAGTCTTGCCGTGAAAGCGTCAACCTTTCGCGTGACGCCTGGGCAAAGTGTCCATCTCTATATCACCTATGCCGACAAAGATTATGTGACCACCGGGAACAATACCACCACCTTCGATGACCCGGTGACCGTCACCTGGCAGTGCACGGGCGGTTCGCTCAGCAAATTTTCCGCCGGTGACATCCAACCACTCGATCTGCTCTGGGTGAGCCCGCCGACCCCCGGCTATTACACCGTGATACTATCGGCAACGGACAGCGGACAATATGCGAACGATGCTGTCGTCCGCCGCGTCGTGGAGTTCAATGTCCAGCAGGCCGGCGCCACGACCGTGCCCTCGGCGCGCGTGGGCGCCAACCCGCAGACCATCCAACTCGATCGCAATCCCACGTCGCTCATCACGGCGCAGGTGCTCGGGCAAGACATTGCCGGCAAGGAAGTCAGCTTCTACACCACGCGCGGCGTACTCTCGGCGGCGAAAGCCACCACCGATGCCAACGGTGTCGCCTCGGTACGCCTGACGGCCACCGCACAGGATATCGGCGCCATCACGGTCGTCGCCGCGTATGGCAATACCTCTTCGACCACCCACGTGGAGGTGGTCGCCCACACCCCGGCCCCGGCCCCGCCCGCGCAGATTCCCGGACCGCCGCCGCCGCCGAACTACCAACCCGCCTTCCTCATTTCGGTGGACCCGCCCAGCGTGCCCGCCGACGGTCAATCGATGGCGAACGTGTCGCTGCGCCTCACCGACATGCGCGGCCTGGGCATTCGCCGGCAGGATGTCAATTTCACCATTTCCTATGGGCGCATCGAGCCACGCGCCTTGACGGATAATAATGGCTATGCGCGTGTACGCGTATTCGCGCCGAATCAACCGGGACAGGCGATGATCTATGCGCGCGCCGGCGCCCTGCAAAGTTACACGACCGTCACCTTTATGCCCGTACAAACGCTCGCGCAGGGGTCGCCCCGGCTCTTTCTCACCATCACACCGACCAATGTCGCCGCCGACGGCGCGTCCAAAGCGGTGATCGAGGTGCTGGCGCTCGATAGTGACGGCCATGCGCTCGCCAACACCACCGTCGACTTCTCCAGCACGCTGGGTACCATGCTGACCCCGCGCATGAATACCAACCGCGATGGGCGCGCGGGCAGCTACCTGGTGGCCCCCGTCACTCCGGGACTCGCCACGGTCACGGCCCGCTTGGGCGATATTACCGCCGCCTCACAACTCGCGTTTCTCGGGGTCTCCGCCAACGGTCCCACCCTTGATGTACGCACCTGGAATGGTCAATCGACCGTCTTTGCGGCGGATAATTGGCTCTACCGTATTGTCAAAGTCGAGAATGGCCAGCAAGGCGCACTCACCAACACCCTGCTCGTGCTCGATGCGAACGGTAAGATCGCCAAACAAATCGACCCCGGGAAATCCGTGCAACTGCTGCGCGATCAAAATGGCGTGGCGCATGGCTATGCGGTCGAGGAGCGCGACACCGTACGCATTGAGGTCTTGCGGGCTGACGGCTCCTCGCTCCGCAGCCTGACGATGCCGTTACCCATCGGGAGCCGCTTGGCCGATCTCCGCTACGCGGACCCGGCCGGGCAAGTCGTCGTCATGACGGCGAACCCCGACGGCACGCGTCCGCAACTGGTGTACTTCTCGCCCGATGGCAACAAAATTTTCACGCTGAAAGATGGCTTGGAGGCATTGCCGGTGGCGGCCCTCGGTAGTGACGGCTATCTGGCGCTCACCTTTGCCGGCGGTACGGTACGCCTCTACAATCCCAGTGGCGATATTATGACCGAGCCGCGCCGTCCGGATAATCTGCCGGTCACGCGGCTGGCAATCGGTCCCGGCGGTGAGTGGGTGGCCATCGCCTCCCGCCTGGCCGGTCAAACCGAGACACCGCCCCATCTCTCCGTCTTCTCACGCCAGGGCAGTCTGCTCGTCTCCAAAGACCTGGACGTGCTGCAATTGGCGCCTGCGGGCAAAAGTGGCATCCTGATCGCGACCGCGGAGAGCACGCGCTACCTCAGTCTGGCGACGCGCGACATCGTGTGGACGCTACCCGGCGCCTTTGAACGCTTCCTGGAGTCCGACGGTACCGGCATTATTGCCGGACAACGCGATCCCAAGACGCAAGATCTTCTGTCGCGAGTGCTGGTTATTCGTCTCAGCGATGGCAAGATCCTCGGCAGCCAACTCTTCGATGATTTTCATGAAGTGCGCGGCATTATCCCCCCTGCGACGGATGGCAAGGTCGGGGTGTTGACGGCGAACTTTGCACTGCACTTTCCGCTGCCGGCTGATAAATGAACGCACGTAAGCCACGGCACGCTACGTAATACGGGTCGCCGCTGTCCCACCGCTGGGCAGCGGCGACCAGGTAAGGTGAGCATCCACGCATGACGCATCCACTAGCCACCACCGGCATCCGCCTGGCGATCATCGGCCCCGGCGCGCTGGGCACACTCTTCGCTGCGCGCCTCGCGCTGGCCGGCGCGCCGCTGTTGCTGCTCGATTACCGGCAAGAACGCGCGCACGCCCTGCAGCGTGACGGCATACGCCTGCGTGATGCCGCGGGCGAGCAGCACGTTCACCTCACCGTCACGGCTGACCCGCAGGCCCTGGGTGAGGTCGACGCCGCGCTCGTGCTGGTGAAAGCCTACCGCACCGAAGAGATCGCCGAGACGCTGGCGGCGCACTTGCCCGCGCACGCGGTGGCGCTCACCTTACAAAACGGCCTGGGCAACGTGGAAACCTTGCAACTCCATCTCGGCCAGGATCGCGTCTTTGGCGGCACGACGGCGCAAGGCGCCTTCCTGGAATCGCCGGGCGTCGTCCGCGACATGGGCGCGGGCCCCATCACCGTGGGCAGCCCGTGCGGTCAGGCCGATGCCCGGCTCGATGATCTCTGCCAGGCGCTACTGCTCGCCGGATTCGCCGTCTCCATCACCTGCGACCTGCCCGCCGCCTTATGGCAAAAAGCGATTCTCAACGCCGCCATCAACCCGGTGGGGGCGCTCACCCGCCTGCGCAACGGCCAGTTGGCCGCCCACCTCCCCTCGCGCAAATTGATGGTGGCCGCCGCGCGCGAAGCCCACGCCGTGGCGCGCGCGCTCGGTGTGGCCGTGGAAGCTCAGGACTGGGCGGCACGCTTACAGGCCATCTGTCAGGCGACCGCGCCGAACATCAATTCCATGCTGCAGGATGTGCTGCGCGGGCGGCGCACGGAGATCGACGCCATCAACGGTGCGATCGTGCGTGCCGCCGAACACCTCCAGCAGCCCGCCCCGATCAATCACACGCTCTGTTGCCTTGTGCAGGCGGTGGAACAGGGTTACGCTGAGGCCGCTACACTGACTTGACGGGCGCGGCACGACCCGGTTAGCATGAGAGCCATCCCACCGCATGAGGAACGTGTATGTCCGATCTGGAAAATGTCATCGCCGCCTTGAACCTGGAATACGGGGCCAACCGGCGCTACGCCTATCAAATGGAACGCAGCACCTTCTCCCAACTCAATAACATCCTGGAGGGGGTGCGCCGTACCGAAGGGGATCACGTCGAGGCCATGCGCGCCTACATCGCGCGGCAAGCGCCCACCGACCCTGCGGTCGGACGCGGCTTCGCCAGCATGCTCGCGCACTTACGCCTCAACCTGGAATTTGAACGCACGGCCGTCAACGCCTACGGCCAATTCGCGCGCGAGACGGACGATGCGGAACTCAAGCGCACCTTCCAGCAGCTCGCCCGCTCCGAAGCCGGGCACATCAACCTCTTCCAAAGCCTCATCGCGCAAATCGAAGCCAACCAATTCCCCGTGCTCGTCTACTGTCCGGTATGCGGCTGGGAACTCGATTTCGGCGTCAACCCCGCAGACGGCACGGTAGTGCGCTGCGAGAAATGCAAACAGCGAGTCGCCATCCAGGTCAACGCTGGGGATTTTGCGCTGGAAGCGGTGTAGGATATGAGGCTCATCTGGTAACAACAGCACTGTTTGGAAGCCGACCGCAGTCGCGCTCAGCCTGCCGACAGTACCTCCCCGGAAATGCCTCGCGCAGTACCGGCGCGCGACTCCGGGCCTGCGGCCCTACATCGGCTTCCAAACCGTGCTGCTGACACTAACCCATCCTACAAGCCTTACAGCCCACGGATAAAGTCGCTTAGCACGGTCCGGAACAGGGCCCAAGCATAGTATTACCCACATCTTTCTCTTTTCAGAGTTACAATCGTGTTATTCCTCGTGTCCTGCCGCTATGTTTTGATATTGCAATGCCACTACTAAGGCATTGTTAGGTCTGCTGTCGAAGAGTCTTTTCATCACGCGCCCATGCGCGGGCGCGTGATGAAAAGGCGGCGGTCATGGTTATTTTACAGATGCCCCCCCCCATCACCTGAGGCGGACGATTGGATGCGGCGTGAACTGCACGGGGTCGAGCTCCGCGACCTCGGCCTCCGCCGCCTGGCCGACTTCACCCTCGCCGACCAAACCTTCGGTCTTGGCCCCGCAAACCCCGGGTCCCGGGGTTCACCACGATAGCAGCAGAGCGTTCCGACAGGCGAGAGGGTTTTCGCTTGAAAAGATGTGAGTAATACTATACTTGGGCTCTGCTCAAGACAGCACAAAAGGAGCGCTCTGCGCGCCTTTCAACATAAGGTAATAGATATCTACTGCCTATGACTGAAGCCCGCAGTACCGCAAAACCCGCCCTATCACCTTGTGTCGCTCTATTTTCCACAAAAAATAGAGGGCATTTTTTGTAACGGCATGCCGCCGCGCCCGTGCGTGGGCACGAGGAAAAATCGGCGGTATCTGCTTGACGCTGATCCACACGGATGCCGTGAGGTCGGCAAGAAAATCTGCAGGGACGGTGTTTGTCAGGTGGTTTAAGGTAAAACGACTCGGGTACGATGGCTATGTTACACTGTGAGCCTGTCTCCATGTTCCCCTCATGCAACAGCTCGATAATTCCGCAAACGCTGACATATCAATTAGGCCAACCTACGCGCCCCCCACCAATAAACCCATCGACCCGGCCCTATTGCTGTCAGCCACCTGAGGAGGAAAAATGTTCAACCGTTCGCTGCGCTGGATCGTGTCCAGCGCCTCCGTCGCCCTGATGCTCTTGTTCGTGACATCAGCCGCGATGGCACAGACTGCCAGTGCCTTCCGCGTCACCAGCATTCTGCCCAGTCCATTCAGTCCGAGCCTGGGCCAATCTACCACCGCCACGTATACCGTGCCGGTCCTGTGCAATTTACGCATTGCCGTCCGCAACAGCGCCGGCACTGAAATCCGCCAGATTGTCAACTACGTGGGCATGCCTGCCGGTACCCGTACCCGTGTCTGGGACGGTAAAGACCGCAATGGCGTGATTGTACCTAATGGCGTGTATACCATCTTCGTCGAAGGTAAAACGAGCAGCGGCGCCGCCATCGCCACCGGGTCGGCCCCCGTCACGGTCGGCGCCACGACGACACCTCCGACGCCAACGACGGGCGCGTTCAAGGTGACCGGCATTACGCCGAGCTCATTCGACGCCAGTAAGGCACAAACGGCGACCATCGCCTATACCGTGCCGGTGTTGAGCACTGTCCGTGTCGCCGTCCGCAATAGCGCCGGCACCGAAATCCGTCAGATCATCAGTTCGACGGGCGTGACCGCTGGTAGCTACACTCGCGTCTGGGACGGGAAAAACACCAGCGGGCTGGTCGTCGCGGATGGCGTCTATACCGTCGCCGTCTCCGGCGCCAGCAGCACGGGCACCGCGCTGACGACTGCCACGGGTACCGTGACCGTCGCCACCACGACGGTGACCCCGCCGCCTCCGACGCCGACCGCCGGTGGCGACCTCGGACAGTTGGTCGAGGGTTGTGGCCGCGCGAACTATGACTGGTTCAAGAGC
>DASXVL010000316.1:0-3538 GCA_036504255.1 Armatimonadota bacterium
GTGGCCGAGCGCGAAGTACTGCTCGGGCCGGGCACGCAGATGGTGAAGGAGCGGCTGCAGCGCGAGGCGGCGCAAGAACTCTGCCCGGCATGCAAAGCGCCACGGCCGCGCCCGGTGCGCGTGATCACCGATACCGACGAACACTTAGAAAAGTGGCATGAATTTTACGGGCAGAAACGGAGGTAAGTATGCGTGCGATTACCGAGTATAGCCTCGATGAGATAACGGGCTTGCCGGCGGGAGATGCATTGGACCGTCTAGTATGGGCTGCGGTCTGGCCGGATGTGCCACAAATGCAACTGTACCCATGGTGCTCTCCCCAGCGCCCTGACATGGCGCTCCTAGCGTTGTCGGCCTATCAGCATATGCGTGTGATCCGTGAGTACCTGATCCGCGCTGTGACGAAAGGGGAGACGGTAGAGTATCTGGTGACGCTCTATCCCAATGTCTGCCATGGCAAGGGTGATTCGCTGCCCCTGGCGATCTGCCGGGCGATTGCGCTGAACGCGTGGTGGCGGGCACGGAGCTTGCCGGCGGAGGATGCGATATGACGGACGCAGACGATACCATTATCCATCGCGACAGCTTTGGGCTGGCGGGTTATTTGGATTGGATCGTGATCAGTCCGCTGCAGGCGGCGCTCGGGCTCGCCTTTATGGCGTGTGAGTTGCGCGGGTTGCGCGGGTTCCCCACGAGTGACCGTATAGCAGACGCCGCCGACGAGTTGCTCGACCTGGCGCATGAGGCGATGGTGAGCCGGGGGTGGGCGCGGGGCTGAACCTTGATTTTTGGGATTGACGGATTGGCTTGATTTGGGATGTTGGCCGGCATGAAAAAATGCTTCCACCCTGTGAGGGCGATTGACCGGGACGGCAGGGGAGCGTGCTCGTAGCGGAGCCAAAACCTGCGATTGGGGCAGCATCAACATCTCGACGGTTTGCGCATGGTGTGGCGACGGAGGCCGCACAGAGAAGGCTTGGTAGTAAGGCGCTCTGATCGTGGCATAACTGCACTCCCAGAGTACCGCCATGCGCAATTATTTATTGAAGGAGAAGTCGCATGAAGATTATCGGAATAGCCGGTGTGCTGGCGCAGGCGCTGCAGACGGCGAAGCGGGGGAGCGCTTGTAGTTCTACCCTGCCGATCTTACATGATGTGCTGCTGCAGGCCAGCGACGACAGCTTGCAGATGACGTGCACGGATTTACGGGCCAGCGTCAGCGTGCGGGAAGCCGTCACGGTGTTGGCGCCCGGCGCGGTGGCGGTACGGGCGACGATGCTGCTGAAGTTGCTGCGGAGCTTTCCGCGTCGCGCGTCGGTCACGTTATCCGTTGGACGGGGTAGTTATGAGCGCGACTGGTTGACGATCACCCACGGACCGGTGCGCTTTGCGTTGCCGTCGCAGGAGGATGCGGACGAATTCCCGGCGCTGCCCGATATCAGCCAGGGGGAGGAGATGTGCTTTCCCCCTGGGGTGCTGGCGGCGCTGGTCTCACGCACGAGCTATGCCATGAGCGACGACGAGAGTCGTTGCATGCTGTGCGGCATCTCCGTCGAGCGCAGCGTGAGCGGTGGGACGGTAATGGTCGCGAATGATAGCCACCGGCTGGCGGCCGCGCGGTGTGCGGTGCCGGGGCCGGAGACGCCTTTTATCATCCCGGCGACTACCGTGCGCCTGCTACCGGCGAAGAAGGACTGCCCGGCAACGCTCCAGAGTGCTGACATTCACGGCACGCGGTGGATAGCGGTGGCGTGTGGCAACGTGACGGTGGTCAGCCGCACGGTCGAGGGCACTTATCCCGCGTGGCGGCGCGTCATGCCGGCAGAGAAGTCGATTCGCTGGACCGTCAATCCGCAGCTATGGCTCGCGGCGTTACGCCGTGCCCTGCTGGTGACCGGAGATAGCCGTAAAGTGGTGCATAAGGTGGATGGCTCCGCGCTGACGCTGACCGCCGAGGGTGGCGAGTATGAGCAGTACAGCGAGACGATACCGCTGAAGCACGCGTATGAACCGCACGAGGTGGCGTTTAACGCCGAATACCTGATTCCGATTCTGACGCGCACGTTACACGGAACGGTGCTGCTGTACCAGAACCAGCCGACAACGACGGTGCAAATTGACGATGGCAGTGAGCACTGGGCGAACATTGTGATGCCCATGTCATTGGTCTGAACCTTGATTTTTGGGATTGAAGGATTGGCTTGAGGAGGACATTATGTTCAAGAAACTGCGTAAATATTGGAGGTTGTGGCGTGCTTGTGCTTGGTGGAAACGCCACAGCAGTGACATCGAATGGTTCATCGCGACGGATGACAATGTTAGTGAGGCCTCATTTAAATGGCATCAACTGGCTTGGCAAGAGATCGACATGTACATCCGGTTAGGAACATCGGTGGACCTCGAAGAGTTCACCTCGCTCTGCCACCGACGTTACTTCAATCGTGAACAACGCATTTACCTAGTCAATGTGCTGCGATACGTCGGAATTGGACAACACTTGTCGGTCGGAGCCGTTGAACGCGGCGTGCATCAACGAGAGGTACTTGCCAGTAGAAGTTAGCTGGTGGTCTGAACCTTGATTCGTTGTATTTGAGGATGGGCGGGATGACGATTTATACGATTGGCTATGGCAATCAGGCGCCGGAGGTGTTCTTGCCGCGCCTGCCGCCGAAGACGGTCATCATCGACGTGCGGGAGAACCCGTATCATGCGTGGCATCAGGCGTATACCGCGCCGGTGCTGACGCGGTCGCTGAAGGGGCGCTATTGGGGGATGCCGACGCTGGGGAATTTGAGCCATCGGCCGGACCGCTGGAATCCTCCGTCGCTGACGGTGGCCAGGGGGACGCTGTACGGGCTGGCGCGGAAGATGGCGCGGGACAATGTCTCGGTTTGCCTGCTCTGCATGGAGCTGCGCGCTGACGGCTGCCACCGGCGCTTTGTGGCGCAGGAGTTGGCGGACATGATGAACGGGCGGGCGGAGATCGTGCATCTGGAACCTTGATTTTTAGGATTTGGGGATGGGCTTGATTCGGGGAGAGGTGGAATTCGGATGGCGGTATGGACGTGTATTGCTCGCTGCAGGGTCTGCGGCAAAGAGGTCAACCGGGCGGAGCATGTGCCGGAACATATGCGCACGCACGTCGCGTTGACGGGACCGTTGCTGTCCTTTTGCGATGAGGAGCATCACAATACCCTGTCCGATTGCAATATCGGCATCGAGCTTGAATGGGTTACGGAACCTTGATTTTTAGGATTTAGGGATGGGCTTGATTCGGGGACGTAGTCGCCAATCGGGAGATTGGCGTTCCCAGGGGAGGTAGAACATGCATTGTGAACACAATTGCTTAGCGTTAGCGAGCATGCATACGAGGCTTCAATCGCTTATTGAGCAACGTACCAGGTTGCAGGAGCGCGTGGCGGAACTGGAAGCGGAGCGGAAGAGGGATCAATGGTCTGGAAAGTTCAACAGCTTGGCCTGCGCTATCCACTATGCCACAGCTAACGCCGGTATCACTCCACCGGGGTTAACTGAAATG
>DASXVL010000317.1:0-16805 GCA_036504255.1 Armatimonadota bacterium
TATTAGAAGTGGTGGATGCTCATGACCACTTTGCCGAGGACGGAGACATGGTCGGCGATGATCGGCTCCAGCGCAGGATTCTCCGGCTGCAGGCGGTAATGGCCCTTTTCACGGAAGAAACGCTTGATCGTAGCTTCATCATCCAGCAGGGCGACGACGATATCGCCATTGTCCGCATGCTCTTGTTTTTTCACGATGGCGAGGTCACCATTGTAGAGGCCGGCGTTGATCATACTGTCGCCGCAGACGCGTAGGGCAAAGCAGTTGTCATCCGGGACAAGGGTTCTCGGCAGGGCAATGGATTCCTCAACGTTTTCGACGGCGAGAATGGGCTGCCCGGCGGTGACGACACCGACTAAGGGTAAGGAAACGAGACCGCCGTCGGCCGCAGAGCGTGAGACGGGCTTCAGGCCACGCATGATTTCGATGGTACGTGCCTTGGTGGGATTGCGCTTGATGAAGCCTTTGCGCTCAAGCGCTTCGAGATGCCGCTGCACGGTACAACTGGAGCGCAAACCCAGGCGCTCACCCAGTTCACGTACGGTGGGCGGATACCCCGTCTCCTGGAAAATCAGTCGGATGCCGGAGAGCACCTCTTGCTGACGTTTAGTGAGTTCCCCCATGATCGCCTCCTCAACCTGCTTGCCTTCATAATCGGCTAAACGATGAACGTGGTACAATTTTTCCGCTTTCGCGAATGTGTTATCGTACCACAGACTTGCCAAGTTTGCAAACAATCGTTCCGAATTTGCGGTTACTGCGGCGGCATTGTGCACGAGATCGAGCATAACCGTAATGGGTTATGGCGGCGTTAAGTGGGGTCAGACGCGGGGAGCGTGTGTTTGGTCAGTAGTTCCGTGGCGGCCAGCACATGGGCAATAGCCGGGTTGTGCGGATCAAGGGCGCGTGCGACGTCCAAGTGCTGATAGCCGCGCTCCTGTTCCCCCGTCTCCAGCAGTAAGAGCGCAAGCTGCAGGTGGCCGGCGATGTGCTGGGGATAGAGCTTGGTCAACGATTCCAAGACGGTGCAGGCGCGCGGCGTGTCGTCAAGGTGGAGATAGGCATTCGCCAACAGATGGTAGGTTTCCGAGGTGGCGCCACCCTGGGCAATGAGCCCCTCCCAGCATTCGGCGGCGTGGTCGAACTCCTGGCTCGCGGAGAAGGTCATGCCAAGCAGGTGGCGGGTGGTGGGACGGTACGGGTCGATGGCCAGCGCGGCCTCCAGTACCTGACGCGCGCGGGTGAGTTTGCCCAGTTCCAGAAATAATTGGGCCAGGTGGTCGCGGGCATCATTGAACTGCGGGTCGATGGTCAGCGCCTGCAGGAACGCATTGGTCGCGCTATGTGAATCTTTTAACATGCGCCGGGCACAACCGAGGGCATCCCAGGCACGATGGTTCAGCGGTTGTTCATCCGTGAGGCGCGTAAAGATAAGGGCGGCCTCGTCTCCCTGTCCGAGGAGCAGGTGGGCCAAGCCGGTGTTGTAGTGGAGCTCCAGGCCGTCGCCCCCGTTCTGCCGGGCCTGGGCAAACGCGTCCAGCGCATCGGCCGGCTTGCGATCACTCAAGGCAATGTTACCGAGCAGCGCATAGGCCTCCGGATCGTTGGGATTGGCGGTAATCGCACGCTCGGCGTATGCGCGGGCGGCGAGGTGACGATTGCGCGCCAGTTCAATGTTTGCCAAGGTATGCAGTGCGGCAGTGAGCACGGGGTTGAAGTGCAAAGCGCGCTTCAACAATCGCTCCGCATCATCCAACGCCCCATCCTCCGCCCGGCGCTTGCCCATGACATAATAGTTATGCGCATGACGCTGGTGAAATGACGCCCCCTGGCGCGGCGTGTTGGCGAGATGCAGTTGTCCGAAAATCTTATCCATGCCCCCACATTCTACCGGCGGCCCCATGGTCTGGTCAAGCGCCATTGTTGCGGCGGGCGGGCGACAATGTTAACGGGCATGCACCCCAGGGTATCACTTAGCTTCTTCGATCACCCGTTGCCCTACCGCGCGGTCGGCGATGGTTTGCAGGGCGCGGGCGTCCTGCGCGCTCATGCCCTTGGGGATGAAGGTGTTGCCGACGACACTCTGTCCGGTCAGGCGGGCGAAGAAGATAAGGCCACCGAGATATTGACCGGCTTGGTTGGCATGATGCCCATCCATGCGTAGGGCATACTCGCCGGTCTTTTGGTCTTTGGCCCACGACCAGCCAGCGTGTAGCGAATGCGTCTGGTCGGGCAATGCGGGATATTTGGCCTGCGTGAAGTCGAAGGCCGTGTCCGGCGCATAGGTGAAAGAGGGATCGTTGGCTGCTAGCGCAAAGGCGTCTCCTACGGGGAGCATGCGCACGCCAAGCTCGGAGGCGATGGTGCGATAGGCAGAGGATAGGGCGCGATACATGCTCGCGGCGGATTGCTTGCCATCGTGAAACTTCGGGTCATCATTACGATAGGGCCAGGTTTCGAACATGAGCACCTCCGCCCGGGGCGCGTACTTCCTGATGTAGTCGTACAGGTTGCGGGCGTAGGGACGGTAGGTCGAGACGTCCTCACTCAACATACTATATTGTTGGATGCTGACGTAATCCCATGGCTCCAGTTGTAGGGCTTCCTTCAATCCGCACAGATTCTTGCGTATGGCATAGGGCATACCGTTCGCGTCCGTCGGGTTCGCTTCGTGCAACTCGGCCAGCTTCCAGTGCTTCTCCAGCGAGCAACTGCCAATATTCGCCCCACATAATACGAGTTTGTACCCGCCCGCCTGCGTAATTTGCGGCAAATAGGCGGAAATGTTCACGGCAAAACTGTTGCCGATAGTCAGCAAGCGAATGGTCTTTGTCGGTGCATCAGTCTCCGACGCCTGCGCCAGGACGCCCAGGCTACACAGCAGCAACAAGCTGATTACTCCATACAGACGGCAAGCAGCCCAAACGTGCGCAGACATGAATCAATACTCCTCACTTAGGGCGATCCTCACGCCATGCGCGCAAGGGCGTCCGGCTGGATGGCGTTGTGTAGCGGCTCGCCCGCCAGGTAGCGTTCCAACTCGGCCAGGGCGAAGTCGGCCATGCGGTGGCACTCCTGATCCATCGAACCGGCGATGTGCGGGGTGTAGATGACGTTGGGCAGGGTATAGAACGGGCTGTCCGCCGCCGGAGGTTCGGGATCGGTGACATCGAGGACGGCGTGGAGGCGTCCGCTGCTAAGTTCGTCGATGAGCGCCGCTTCATCGACGAGCGCGCCGCGCGCGGTGTTGATGAAGGTCGCGCCGTCTTTCATCTGTGCCAGCAACTCGGCGTTGATCATGTGGCGCAAACTCGGCAGGTTGGGCGCGTGCAGCGAGACGATATCCGACGCGGCCATTAACTCCGTCAGTTCCACCTTGCGCACGCCGAGGCGCGCCGCTTGCTCGGCATCGACGAACGGGTCGTAGAGCAGTACATCCATCGCATAGGGTTGCAGCAGGCGGATGACGTCGCGGCCGACCATGCTCGCGCTGATGATGCCCACGGTGCGCCGGTAGTTGCCGGGCACGGGCAGGCGCTGGGTGGTGCCCATCATGCTCCAGAAGCGTTTGTTGGAGAGCAGGATGACGCCGATGGTGTATTCGGCGACTGGGACAGCATTGGCGACCGCTGAAGAACTCAAAGTGATGCCACGCGCCCACATGGCGGGCGTGACAAAACCCTTCACCGAACCGGCGGCGTAGAAAATGGCGCGCAGGCGCGGCATCGCCTGTAAGAACGCCTCATCCACCACCGGCATCCCCCAACTGGAAAAGAGGATATCCGCCTCGGCCAGCCGCTCCAGCACTTCCGCCGCATTCTCGTTGAAGCGCGCGTCGATGACCGTGCCCAGCGTGGCAAGCTGGGTGAGGTGGCGTTGGGCAATGACCATGTTGGAGATCTGTTGCGAGGTCAGAAGAGCGATGGTAGGCATATTAATCGTTCCTTTGTATTGCGCTCCCCGTGGGAGCGCGGAATGAGTTGCAGTTACACGGGCAGGGCGGTACGACCCTGGGTCATCTCGCGCAGGGCCTGCAGTTTTTCCATGGCAGCGCCGGAGTCGAGCGACATGGCGGCCAGTTGCAGGCCGTCATGCATCCCGCAGGCACGCCCGGCGGCGACGAGGGCGGCGGCGGCGTTGACGAGCACGATGTCGCGTTTCGGCCCGCCTTCCCCACGGAAGATGCGATAGATGAGCTGCGCGTTCTCCACCGGCATGCCACCCGCCAACTCTTCCGGCGTGACTTCGGGCAGGCCCAGGTCGGCAGCGGTGATCACGGCGGTGGTGACGGTGCCGTCGTCGTGCAATTCGCTAACGCGCGTGGGCCCTGCGGTGGACCACTCATCAAGGCCGAGCATTCCGTGCACCACAAAGGCGCGCGTGGAGCCGAGCAGGCCAAGCACGTGGGCGAGCGGTTCGGTGAGGTCGGGGTCGTAGACACCCATCACCTGGCAGGTGGCCCCCGCCGGGTTAGTGAGCGGTCCGAGCACGTTGAAAACGGTACGGAAGCCGAGTTCACGGCGCACCGGGGCGGCGTACTTCATGGCCGGGTGGAAATGCTGGGCAAAGAGGAAGCCGACGCCGATGGTCTCGATGCATTCCGCTACGAAATCGGGCGACACGGCGAGGTTAATGCCCAGTTCCTCCAGCACATCGGCGGAACCGGACTTACTGGTAACGGAGCGGTTGCCGTGTTTGGCGACGGCCACACCGGCGCCCGCAACGACAAAGGCGGCAGCGGTGGAAATATTAAAGGTTTTCAGCTTATCGCCGCCGGTGCCACAGGTATCCACCAGCGCCGGGCAACGCGGAGTGATGCGCACGGACATCTGGCGCATGGCGCGCGCAAACCCGGCAATCTCCGCCACCGTCTCGCCCTTCACGCGCAGCGCGGTGAGCAACCCGGCAATTTGCGCCGGCGTCGCCTCCCCCTGCATAATCGTGATCATCACCTCAGCGGCATCATCAACACTCAGCGACTCAGCGCGCAATAAGACCAACAGCGCCTCATGAATAGTCATCGCGGCGACCCCCCGTCAGGATAGACTCAGTGTAGCGCAGGCGGGAGGGGTTGTCCAGCGGAATGCGCCGGGGACAGGTGTTGCGTCGCTTCTTCTCACCGCTCCTCGTCACCCAGCAACAGCCAACACGGTGCACAGTCGAGGGCCTGAGCGAGGGCGAGGAGTTCGAGGTCGGTGATGATGCGGGCGCCGTGCTCGATGCGGGAGATGTCTTGCCAAGCGGGGTTCCATTGGCCGTGCGTGACGTTGGCGATACGCGCGCAGAGGGCATCCTGGCTTTCCTTGAGGTGATGGCGGCGTGAGCATACACGGTCCCCGATGTGATTCATTTTACCGGTATCAGTGCGTAGACGTGCGCCACCACGGGGCATAGTTGATACTTCCCATTAACGTAACGATCTCTCATTATGGCAAAGCCTGTACTTGATAGTATCCCTACTTAAGGATATAATACAGTGGAAGATGATTCTCTTGGCGAGAAGTGGCAGCAGCATATGCTATGGAGAGGGGAAAAACCGGATGTCCGCAAAGGCCAAAAGACATATCTTGCTCGTGGAAGATGACTGCGATGTACGAGAATTGCTCACCCTGACGTTGCGCGAGAATGACTATCAGGTCACCGCTGTCCCGGATGGATTACAGGCGTACGTGATTCTGGATGGCGGCTTGACGATCCACGTGTTGGTAACCGACTATCAGTTACCAGGTCAATACGGTGATGAGCTCATCAAACGGCTGCGGTCGCTGCCCCGGCGCATCCCGGCCGTCATGATGAGCGCGCAGCCGGACGTGGCGCAACTCGCACGTCATTGCGACGCCGACGCGGCATATCGCAAAGGGGACGCCATTGCCGGGTTACTGGCAACGCTTGCCACCCTGTGCGCATAATAGCGGGGAGAGACACCGCCTTGCTGCCCGTCCCGATCGTGTGTATCAGTGCGAGTTACCTGTCTCCCGTTGTTCTGCAGTCCGCTGCACGAAATGCGCTTTGCCCCAATTTTGGCAACGGATAACCGGATATTCCGCCGGGCTATTGGCAGTATTCCGCCGATTCGTGCTACAATAGACGTGGATTTGGATAGATAACTATGCCACACATACACATTAATGCCGAAGGCTGCAAAGCCTGTATGCTCTGTATTGATTTTTGCCCGCGCGCGTGCATTACCGTGAGCGAGCAGATCAATAGTCGGGGACACCACCCGGCGATGTTCGTCGAGGGTTCACAGTGTACCGGGTGCCGCATCTGCGCCACCATGTGCCCCGACGTCTGCATTGAAGTTTTTCGTGAGGGCACTGCCCCCACCGACACCGCACAGGCCACAACGAATGAGTAAACGACAATTGATGAAGGGGAATGAAGCGCTGTGCACGGCGGCGATGGACGCCGGGTGCGCCTGCTTCTTCGGTTACCCCATCACCCCACAAAACCAGGTACCCGAATACCTCTCCCTCCTCATGCCGAAAGCCGGTCGCGTCTTTCTGCAGGCGGAGAGTGAGTTGGCGGCGATCAGCATGGTATACGGCGCCTCCGGTACCGGTGTGCGCGTCATGACCTCGTCGAGCAGTCCGGGTATCAGTTTGAAGCAAGAAGGCATCTCGTACATGGCTGGCGCGGATTTGCCCGCTGTCATCGTGAACGTCATGCGCGGCGGCCCCGGTCTGGGCAACATTGCCCCGGCGCAGGGCGATTATTTTCAGGCGACGCGCGGTGGCGGCCATGGCGACTACCGCACCCCCGTGCTGGCCCCTGCCTCGGTGCAGGAGATGTACGACCTGACGCGCGACGCGTTTGACCTGGCGGACAAGTACCGCACCCCGGTGCTGGTGCTCGCCGATGCGATTCTCGGGCAAATGATGGAGCCGGTGACGCTCACGCGTGAGGCGCAGCCGGTGGCGGAGCCCAAACCCTGGGGCGCGCGCGGTACACGCAAAGGCAGCCGCACCGTCATCAATTCGCTTTTCATCGACCCCGTGGCGCTCGAAGCTCAAAATGCGCGGCTGCAGGAAAAATATGCGCGCATGGCGCGTGAAGACGTGCGCTGGGACGAGAAAATTCCCGCGGACGCCGAAGTGGTCTTCGTTGCCTACGGCAGCTCGGCGCGTATTTGCCAGACGGCGATCAAGTTGCTCGCCGCACAGGGCATCACCGCCGGCATGTTCCGCCCGATCTCCCTCTATCCCTTCCCCACGGAAGCGCTCCGCGACGCCTGCGGGCGCACCCAACGCTTCATGGTGGTGGAATTGAGCGCCGGGCAGATGATCGATGATGTACGTCTGGCCGTCGAAGGCCGTTGTCCCGTCGGTTTCTATGGCCGGGCAGGCGGCGTAGTCCCCACGCCGGAAGAAGTTGTGGCAGCGACGCGCAAAGAACTCGGCAAATAAACGGTCGGGAAAATAGTGTAAGGCAAAAGGCACAGCCATTGGCTGTGCCTTTTGCGTGTTTGGGTGTTAGATCCGACAACGGCAAAAGGTTTCGCGTCTGCACATCGGAAAATACCAGTATCCCCATGACTTTTATCATAGCGGGCGAAGTCGGCGGCTTGCTATGATGACGTCACCATCAACCCGATGAATACAACATTTGAGGAGACCGGAATATGAGCATGTTCTGCTACCAATGTGAACAGACCGCCCGCGGTACCGGCTGCACCGCCTTCGGCGTCTGCGGCAAAGACCCCCAGACCGCCGTCCTGCAAGATCTGCTGATCCACGGCGTGAAAGGGTTGGCGATGTATGCGCACCGCGCCCGCCAACTGGGCGTGACCGACCGCGAGCTCGATATTTTTGCCGTGGAAGCGCTGTTCACCACGGTCACGAATGTGAACTTCGATGCCCACCGGCTCCAGGGGATGCTCCTGCGACTGGCCTTCATGCGTGATCGGGCGAAAGCGCTTTATGAGCAGGCCTATCGCGCCCAGCACGGCGACATGCCCGCCCCGCTGGCTGGACCAGCGAGTTGGATGCCCGCCGAGGACTTGGACGGACTCGTACGCCAGGGCGAAGCGGTGGGCGTAGCCACACATCAGGCGCAATTCGGCGCCGATGTTACCGCCTTGCAAGAGCTGATTCTGTACGGATTAAAGGGGATGGCCGCCTATGCGGATCATGCGCATGTCCTCGGGCAGGACGATGAGGCCGTGTACGGCTTTTTCCACGAGGCGCTCGA
Organism: Armatimonadota bacterium; assembly: GCA_036504255.1. Lineage (GTDB taxonomy): Bacteria > Armatimonadota > Hebobacteria > CAIYQO01 > CAIYQO01 > DASXVL01. Next base: position 8,191 of record DASXVL010000317.1, read on the forward strand.
TTTCCTCACGCAGGACACCTTCACCGTCGATGCGCTCGTCGGCATGGCGCTGAAGGTCGGCGAGGTAAACCTGACCGTGATGGGTCTGCTCGATACCGCAAATACCGGCACATACGGCCACCCGGTGCCGACGCCGGTGCGCATCACCCCGGTGAAGGGGAAGGCGATTCTGGTTTCCGGTCATGACCTGAAAGACCTGGCAGAGTTGCTGGAACAGACGAAAGACACCGGTATCAATATTTATACGCACGGCGAGATGTTGCCCGCACATGGCTACCCGGCGCTGAAGCAATACCCGCACCTGGTGGGGAACTATGGCGGCGCCTGGCAGGACCAGGGCCGCGAGTTCGATGCCTTCCCGGGCGCGATCTTGATGACGACCAATTGCATTCAGAAACCGAAAGAAACGTATAAGGCGCGCATCTTCACCACCGGATTAGTCGCATGGCCGGATGTCACCCATATTGCGGATAAGGATTTCACGCCGGTCATCGTAGCCGCGCAGGCCGCGGAGGGCTTCACGGAAGACGGTGAGGCAAAGACCATTCTCGTCGGCTTCGGCCACCAGACCGTATTGGGCGTAGCTGGCACAGTGATCGACGCGGTGAAGTCCGGCGCGATTCGGCACTTCTTCCTGGTCGGCGGCTGCGACGGCGCCAAGTCCGGGCGCAATTACTATACTGAGCTGGCGGAGCAGATCCCGCAGGATTGCGTGATTCTCACGCTGGCGTGTGGCAAGTACCGCTTCAATAAGCAGGAGTTTGGCGACATCGGCGGCATTCCGCGCTTGCTCGATATCGGACAGTGCAACGACGCCTATTCGGCGATCAAGATTGCCGGCGCCTTGGCCGGGGCCTTCAACTGCGGCGTGAACGATCTGCCGTTGTCGATCATTCTCTCCTGGTACGAACAGAAAGCCGTCTGCATTTTGCTGACGCTGTTGCATCTGGGCATAAAAGATATTCGGCTCGGGCCCTCGCTGCCCGCGTTCGTGACGCCGGCTATTTTGCAGGTGCTGGTAGAGAATTTTAATATCATGCCTACCGGCACGGCGGAGGAAGATCTTAAGACGATTCTCGGCAATCCGGTGGCTTAATCCACCTTGCAGTGAGGATACCCCAACAAGAGAAGCGACCGGGCGCGGCAAATATGCTGTGTCCGGTCGCTTTTGTCACCGCCAAGAACGAAGTCAGCTAACATGCCGTCCCTGTCCAATACAGGGCAGATTCCCGATGGAAGACAAATGCTCTGTAGGGAGCATGGCATGGCATGGCATATCGAAAAATTTACGGGCATTTATCGTCTCGCATTATTTTCCGGTACAAAATCATGCAGGTCACATTGCGGAGTGCAACGTGCCTGGGCAAGGGGAAAAGAGGACCTGGCCGTCTCGGGGGACGCCTGGGAAACGAAAAAATACTGCGGGCGGATGCCTCGCATCCACCCGCAGTATTCAGAGAAATATAAACGGATGCGTTCAGAGCACGGGATGCACTTTGCGCGCGTGGGCGAGCAGCGCGGCACGTGCTGCCATGACCACTTTCGGGTCATCGTTGAGCAATTGCATGCGAATCGATGCGCGTGTATTCTCATCGTTGAGCAGACCGCAGGGCTCCATGGCGGCGATGGCGGCGGCTTTTACGTCGGCGTTGCCATCCTTGACGGTGATCGCCAACTTGGTGATCGTGCTGTAGGCGGTCGGTGTGTTTAGGTTCGCCAGGATATCGACTGCGCTGGTGCGGACCGTCAACGGCGCTTGTTCGTTGGCTACGATCTCGGTAAGCTTCTTTTCCATCTCCGGGGCGGGTAGGGCGGTGATGCTCTGTAGCGCGTTCGTCTGCTCCTGCTCATTACCCGCCAAGCCATCAAGCACATACTGCTTGACGTCCAACTGGGGCAAGTTGCCGAGCACGCTAAGGACTAACGGATAATAGTTGATCCGTAAGGGCGTGGTATCATCCAGCGGGTCAGAGATCAATGTGTCGGCGTTCTCTTTGTCGTGGAGCATCTTTTCGACATATTTCCAGCCAGAGGGATTGCCCGCAATGCAGAGCAGCAGACCGGCACGTTGCGGCATATCCTTGAGGGGGAAATGTAGCTGCGATTCATAGCGCCGTGTCAATTCTTTCGCCGCGCCCATTTTTATCATGGCGCGCGCCAGGGTCACGCTTTGCGTGATATCCGCATCGCTCGCCATAATATAGAAGGTCGGCAATACGGATTTATCGCCCAGATTGCCCAAACCATCAATGGCCGCATTCACGATCAGGGGGTCTTTGCAAGCGAGCAGGGCTTTTAGGGTCGGCAGGTCGGAGGCGTCGCCAACGGTTCCCAACGTTTGAATAGCGTTGACCAGTTGCACGTCCGACAGATTGGCCTTCGCGCGGATGGCGGCGGCCAATTCTTCGGGCGCGACGTTTGGCTTGTCGATTTTTAGCAAGCCACGCAATGCCGTGAGTGCGTCGCGGTCGCCCGCATGTAACAGGGCGAAGAGGGCGTCCTTATTGCCATCGGCATACTGCTTTAGCAGGATTTGGCTCTCAATGGTGACAACGCAATCGAGACTGTCTTCATGCCAGGCGTTGACCCATTCCAGATAGGCCCCCTCTGCGTCCTCATATTTCCCTTTTTCCACCAGGGAGAGGATTGAGGCTTTACTGACAATCCCCCGTTTGGTGTCCGGTGAGTTCAGCTTCCAATCTTCCGCAGATGCGACGGTTGAAAGCGCCGACCAGCACAAAAAACTCAATAGGCTGGCGGCGGCAAGTGTTGCGGTCAAACGACGAGACATACTGTAACCTCTTTAACGCAGTATTCCCTTTGGGGAGAGTGATAACACTTCGCCGTCGCTGAACAATTCTCCTTTTATCGCTCGGGCAAGGAGCGGTACATCATTCCGTCGAAGTTCAATAGACATGAGCTGGATGGGAATACTGAATATCTGTAAAGTACCAGGCATGTCGTCGCATGCCGTGGTTGCGACGGTACGGCGCATCATCGGTGTGAAACGCGTCGGGCATACCGGTACATTAGACCCGTCCGCCTGTGGCGTGTTGGTTATCTGCCTTGAACGCGCCACCAAGCTGGCGGATTACATCGCCACCGGGCCCAAGACGTATCGGGCCGAGTTCACCTTTGGGGTGAGTACGGATAGCGTCGATGTCGAAGGCGCGGTCACCCGGGTAGTGGATGCCAGTCATCTGCGGGAGAGCGAAGTGATCGCGGCCATACACCCATTGACGGGCAGCATCTTGCAACGTCCTCCAGCACATTCAGCCGTGCAAGTTGGCGGGCGCCGTTCCTACGATATGGTACGTCGTGGAGAAGAGGTGGAGTTGCCGCTGCGCGAAGTGACAGTGTTTGCGTTTACCCCGGTGCATTTTCAACCGGGCCGTCACCCGCGGTTGCTCGTCGATATCACCTGTTCAAAAGGGACGTATATCCGCAGCCTGGCGCGCGACCTGGGCGAGGCGCTTGCGGTCGGCGCGACGATGACCTTTTTGGCGCGTACCGAAGTGGGGGGGTGTCGCTTGGATGCCGCCATCACCCTGGAAGAATTAGCGGCGCTGGGCACGGTAGGGGAGGCGGCGTCCGTGCTGCAATCGCCGGATGCTGCACTGCGTTACCTTCCGGCTTGGGACTTACCGTCCACCACCCCGGCGCATTGGCATGGTACCGCGTTGCCGGATGCTGTTAGTCCCGGTCTCTACCGGGTATATCAGCAAAGGCGATTCCTTGGGCTGGGGCGTTGTGAGGACGGGACGCTGCGCTCGGTGGTGAACCTGTTTCCGCTGTAACGATTTTCGGCACGCAGGTGTGCCCGCTGTAGGCACTGCGCTGTCAGTGCCATGATGGGATTATTGTCGCTGTGTTTTTTGTTCGTTGTTGGAATTTGGGGTGTGCGCTGCTCATGGTGCTGCTCCTGGGCGCTGTCGCCCAAGCGGAAGTCTCTCCGGTGCGCCTGGCGCTACTGCGTGGCACGATTGCCCTGGCACAAGGTGAGGCGCTGTCGGTGCACGATTTAGCGCAAGCGGCCCAGCTTTCACGCGAAGACTGGCGCAGCCAGATGTTATACGGAGAGAGTCTGGCATTGGCCGAGCAGCCTGCGCTCGCCAAAGGGCAGTTGCGCCGCGCCGCCCTCCTTGCCCCCTGGCGTCCGGAACCCTGGCTGACTTTAGCCCGCGTCGCACGCGCCCACGGTGACCTGAATCTGGAATACGCCAGCCTGGCGGGGTTGCTGCGTGTGTTCCCCAATGACCCGGTTGCTACCAGTCGGATGGCGGCACTGTACCGCCAACTGGGGCAACCGTTGCTGGGCGCGCAATTACAGCAGCGCTGGGAAGCGCTGCTGCCTCCGATACGCCTGGAGACGATGTATAGCATCGGCAACCGACCGGCCACGTTGGCCGAGTTACGCCAATTAGCTTCGGTGGCGCCCGTACGCCAAGAAGTGCTGGCGGCACTGGCTGGCGCCGAGTGGCGCGCGGGGAATCTTGAGGCGGCGTATACACTCGCGCAACGTCTCTATCAACTCACACCCACCGATCGCGCGGCGCAACGCACCCTGATACATCTCTGCTTTCTTACTGGAAGAATCGCCGACGGGTTGCAATGGTTGCGCACCTTCCCGCCCGGCGATGAGACATTGGAACGGAATCTGGTCGGATGGTCCATTGCCGCCGGGCAGTACGCCGAGGCAATCTCTCCCCTGAATAGCCTCCTGGCGCGTACACCGCGTGACCCGGCTTTGTGGCGATTGCTGGGAACCACCAGCTTATTGACCGGGGATGTGCCGACGGCGGTATCCGCGCTACATACCGCATGGCAATTGGTCCCCGATCAGTTGACCGCTCCTCCGTATGTGATGGCATTATTGGCCTCCGGACGTGCGCCCGAGGCGGAAACGGTCATCACCCAGGCGATACGGCTCTTTCCACAAGAATCGATGCTGCAGGTGATGCTGGCGCATGTGTACAGTGAGACCGGACGGCTCGAAGACTCTGCAAAGCTGCTGTGCAAGCTTGCCAGGCGCCGTCCCGAGGCGGTCGAGTTAACGCTGCTGGCCGGAGAACGTTTGATTGCCGGCGCGCAATATGAAAGCGCCCGGCAAGTCGCCAACAGTTTGCGCGACCAGTATCCGATGGATGTCGTCGCCGTGCATGGCGCGATTCAATTGTTCCGGCAACTGTTTTATACGGGCGAGGCGAGCCTGACCTTGACACGTTACCTGGGTCCCACTATGCCCGCGCCCTTTTCCCATCCCGAATTACTCGCCACCGTCGCGCACTACGCTGCCGAAGAAAACCGCCTGGATGAGGCGACCACGGCGTTGCGCGAGATCTTTAAAGTCAATCCGGAGTATCGGTCCGCCTATCTCGACTTGGGTCGATTTTATCTACAGCAAGGCCAGTGGAGCGAAGCGACGCGCATCTACCGCGAGGCAGCGACACGCTGGCCGCAGGACACGACGTTCGCGCTGGCGTTAGCCCGCGTGGAGCGTGCGTCGGGGAATTTGCCCCGTGCCGTGGCAGACTACCGCTCCGCCATCGCCCTGCTCAATGCCGCTGACCCCTGGCTGGAGCTCGGCGACACGTATGATCGGCTGGAGGATAGGCCGCATGCGCGCGAGTGTTGGCAAGCGGCCATGCGTCTACCCGGTGGCCTGGCGCGTGCTCAGATCGCCTTGCTCTCCGACGCAGAGCGAGACGGCACGCCTGCCTCCGCGGCGCAACTACGCGCGGTCGTGGAGGCGCTGACGAGCGCGCGGGTACAGTGTCAAGCGCAGTGGCAGTCGGCGCTGGCTACCCGTGGCCTTACGGCGAGCGCTGAGGAGTTAGCGGCGTTGCTCACACTGGCGCCGGACCAACCAGATCCGGCTCCCTGGCAGGCGCGGCTCAGCGCTATGCCGGCGCCATAATCACCCTGCCCCTATGCATCGCCCATGCCGGCCGTTTGCCGGATGCGGGAAGATGGTATACTTCTTCGGCGTCTGAGAAACTGTATTCAAAGTATCCTCCACGATCCGGCAACGCCTACTTTGAATACAGTTTCTGAGCACACGACGCAGACGCGCCATGTTCGTGGCAAGGGAGAGAGTTTGCGCTATGCAGCTATGGCAAGCAATGTTGGAGGGATTGGTCCAAGGATTGACGGAATTCCTCCCGGTGAGCAGTAAATCCCACTTGGTTTTCGCGAATTTTTTCATGGGTATCCGCTTGTCCGATTCGGATACGGTGTTTTTTGATGTCATGCTGCACTGGGGCACACTGGTCGCGGTGCTGGCCTTTTTTTATCAAGACGTGTTGGCATTGCTGCGCGGAGCAGGGCAGCTCATCGTTCACCCGAAACAAGCGTGGGCGGAGAATACGCAGAGCCGTCTATTTGTCTACCTCTTGCTCGGCACTATCCCCGCCGGGCTGGTCTATATACCGCTGAAGCATTTTCTCGAAGCGGCGTTTGAAAATGTTCCCGGTACGGCGGTCATGCTACTGGTCACCGCGTGCATGCTTTTTTGGATTTCGCGCCGGCGTAGCGGTGACCGTACCCTGCGCAGTATGACCTGGCGTGATGCTGTGCTCATTGGATGTTGCCAGGCGGCCGCGCTGCTGCCGGGTATTTCCCGCTCCGGATCGACCATTACCGGTGGATTATTCCGCGGGCTGGATCGGGACACGGCGCCGCGTTTTAGTTTTTTACTTGCGATTCCGGTGATCTTGGCGGCAGGGCTACTCAAGATCAAAGATGCGGCGACCCTGGGTATCAGTCCCTCGTTGTCGCTCCCGACGCTAGCGGCGGGGTTCATTGTCGCCGCCGTGAGCGGCTACTTCGCCATCGGCTGGTTGCTGCGGGTCGTGCAGCGCGGACGTCTGGATATCTTTGGGTATTATTGTGCGGTAGTCGGCATAGGCATGCTCGCGTTTTGGACCTTGCTGGTGCCGAAGATTGATGCAAACTCCATCATGGTGAAGACCGGCCGCGAGACGTATACGGTGAATCGGACCACAGACGAAATCGGAAATCTCGAACTGGGAGAACGCGTACGCTTCGCGGTGAACGTCACGCCGGGTCTCGTCGCCATCGCGCAGGTCTCGGCCGAGATACCGGCGCCAGCAGGGTCGCCGTTTTCCGTGACGGCGGGCGCGAAGTTTCCCCCCGCGGCAGGAGGGCGCACCTTCCTGAGCGAAGAGTACCAATTGCGCCCGATGGGTGATCGGTATGCGCCATCCGCCGCAGGTGATCTGCGTGACGTGTGGGTCGTCGTGCGGAATCGGTGGGGAATTACCAATCAAGTGCGTGTGCGCCTGCGCGTAGTGCCCGAATCGCTGCAGCGTTGCACGGGGTAGCGAGGGGCAACAACGTCTGATAGACCGAGAAGCGCATGAGTGGAGTCCGCGACCCGTGGTTTTGCTCATGCGTTTTCGTGATCTGCCGTGCCCAGGAGCCGGCGGTATCCGCTGTGGAATATGATCGGAGTGGCAGATGCTCTTTCTCGCGCAACTTTTAAATCGTCCGGTGTTCGCGGCTGACGGTGTGAATCTCGGGTGGGTCGAAGACTTGGTGTTGACCGGCTTGGACCTCTTTCCCAAGGTGGCAGCGCTGGTGCTGGCGCGGCGCGGGCATGGCGCGGTCTTCCTGCCCTGGGAGCAAGTGGGATCGATCAATCACGCTGGACTGCACCTGCTGGCGACGCGCGAGCAACTGCACACCTCACCACTCGATGACACCGCCATCTTTCTCCGGCGCGATATCCTCGATAAACAGATTGTCGATATTCACGGGCGGAAGGTCGTTCGCGTCAACGATCTGCAGTTGGCGCCCATCGACCACGAGCTTCGCCTTATCGGTGCCGATATCGGGGCGCGAGGGCTATTGCGTCGTCTCAATTTGGAAGGGGTGGTGCAACTGCTCGCCTCTGCCGTGAAGTCTCCGCTGCCCGAGCGTATCATCCCCTGGAACTACGTCGAGGGTCTGGAAATGGAGTGGCCGTCGGTGCGGTTAAATGTCTCCCACCGGCGCCTGCGTGATTTGCCGCCACCGGATCTCGCCGACATCCTCGCGCAATTGCACCCGGTCGATCGGCAGGAAATGGTGTCGCATATCGATGATGAGACGTTAGCCGATACCCTGCCGCACCTGGAAGATGATGTGCAAGCCGCTGTGATTCTGGCCATGACCGCGGAACGCGCGTCAGACATTTTAGAAATTCTTCCGCCGGACGAGGCGGCCGATGTGCTGGGCGATCTCTCGGAAGAACGCGCCGAGCACTTATTGCACCTGATGGAACCGGAGGATGCAGACGACGTCCGCGAATTGTTGCGCTACGACGATGATACTGCCGGCGGTCGCATGACGACGGAGTATCTCGCCCTGCGCGAAGGGATGACCGTTGCCGAGGCCCTGGCGGAATTGCGCCGGCAAGCGCCGCACGCCGAAACAATTTACTACATCTATGTGGTGGATGGGCAGGAGCATTTGCAGGGGGTTGTCTCGCTGCGTGATTTGATCACCGCGGACCAGGGGACGCGCGTTGCTGCGCTCGCGCGGCAGGATGTCATCCGCGTATTAGTCACCGATGACCAGGAAACCGTGGCGCATCGGCTAAACCACTACCATCT
>DASXVL010000318.1:0-3977 GCA_036504255.1 Armatimonadota bacterium
CCCCGGGGGCAACATCGTCACCGATGCCATCGCGTATAACGTCACACCCGCGGACGACTGATAGCAGTCGCAGCGACTCCGCCGCCTGGCGGCGGGGTCGCTGCTCGACCGACGATAACTGACAACAAGTTGGAACAGATATTCATTTGTCCCTCTGCGAATTACGATAGCGTACGCCTGAAAAATGTGGAATAGCACTAATGTGGTCGTGCGGGTTCAATGGTTTTTTCGCTCCACGAGCGCCGGTAATTCTCGCGATTTTCCGACAACAGCTCCCCGTAGTACCACTTTGTTCCACCAGTGTAGGGATGGAACGAAAAATTTCCCCCACTTTTTACCACACAAGCGAATGTTTGCCATTTGACTGCCGATACTTAATATCGGTGAGCGTGCGCCAGCATTTTTGAATATATTTCGCAAACTATTGCTTGCTATTTCGTTATGAAAACACCTGTTTTCATAACGAAAAAACGCTTATCTTTTTCGCAAAATATCGCTCCAGCAGAGCAAGCAAGCTATTGACAGTGGGTGGAGAGGGGTCTAAAATGGCGTGCAGTGGATGGTTTGTGGGGCAAAGTGGTTTTGCGAGGAGTGACCGGTGCAAGTACGCGTCTATGGTGAGTCTTCTCACCAGCTTGACGAAAAAGGTCGCATCAATATCCCCCGGAAATTTCAGGTATTGTTTCTGCAGGGGGGATTCCTCACACGTGCCTTCAACGGCCAATCCCTTGTCTTTTGGGCACAGGATGCCTGGGCAGCGGTCCAGGAGCGCCTGGGCAACATCGAATTTACCGAAGTGGCGGCCGACGACGTGGCCCGCTATCTGAGCTGCGGCACGGAAGTCCAACTGGATGGGCAGGGACGGTTGAGCATTCCGCCCAATCTGCGCCGCCGCACGAAGCTTGATAAAGATGTGACGCTGCTCGCCATGGGCGACAAGATCGAAATTTGGGACACGCAGACGTGGCTGGACTACGACGCTGAGCGTTTGACGCCAAGCGCCATGGGGCAAGCCCTGAGCGATCTCAAACAAGGTTCGAATACGGCGGAGTAATCCGCCCCCTGGAAGCGAGTTCATGAGCGCACACGATACCGATCCCGGCTCCGGGGCAGGCTACGATGACAGCCTGCAGCATGAGCCGGTGATGCTCCGGGAAGTCCTGGAATACCTGAACCCCCAGCCGGGTAAGACGATTGTCGATTGCACGACCGGCGGCGGGGGACACGCGCTGGCGATCTGCCAACAGTTAGGCCCGACGGGCCGGTTGATTGCCATCGAACAGGACGCGGACGCGCTGGCGAGAGCCCGCCAGCGCTTACAGGGCTATCCGGTTACCTTTGTACACGACAATTTCCGGCACCTTGACAACATTTTTGAGTTTTTGTCCGTCGACGGCGTAGATGGTTTATTCTTCGACCTCGGCGTCTCATCCTTCCAACTGGAGACTCCGGAACGGGGGTTTAGCTTCCGTTTCTCGGGTCCCCTGGATATGCGGATGGATCAACGCCAGACGACGACCGCCGCGGACTTGGTTAACCGGATGAAAGAGGAGGAGCTGGTGCGCATCTTTCTCGAGTCCGGTTATGGACGGTGGGCAAGAAGGCTTGCCAGAGCTATTGCAAGGTCACGGCAACTGACACCGATCACATCAACGCAACAATTCGCAGCACTCGTCACAGCAACTATCCCTGTCGCCGCTCGCAGCAAAATACATCCAGCAACCTTAGCCTTTCAAGCACTACGGATCACGGTAAATGATGAAGTCGCGGCACTCCACGAAGCTCTGGTCACCGCAGCCCGTTACAGTAACATCGCAGCTCGCATCGTTGTACTGAGTTACCACAGCCTGGAGGATGGAGAAACGAAGAGGACGTTCCATTACCTCGCTGGCAAGCCCTTGCCCCCGTCCAACCCTTATGAGCCCACGCCGCCGGCGCCACCGCGCTTGCTGCAAATTTTGACAAAAAAGCCGCTGACACCTTCGCCGGAAGAGGTGCGGCGCAATCCGCGCAGCCGCAGTGCCAAACTGCGCGCCGCGGAACGTCTCTAATTGACCGTTTTACTCGGCGAGCTTGCGTTCGCAAGCCGTGAAAGCCGGAGGGATCACCTCGGCGCTTTCGCACTGGACCACGTATTCATCACAGTCGACGGACTTGCTTCCGTCTCACCGCATCGTTGCCGAAATTTTCGCATTATCCCGAGGTGATCCCGATGGCACAAGCGCTACGTACGGTGTTATTGGAGCCGGAAGAGCCACAAGAGAATATCGCCATCACGCTGACGCCGCGTCACGAGCGCAAGGCAGCACCGGATTTGCTGCAGCGCCCGGGGCGCCTGATGTTGTGTCTGGCCGGGGCGCTGGCTCTACTGATGCTCTACATCGGTGGCAATGCCCAGATCGCCCGGTACGAGTATGAACGGCAGGCATTGCAGCAGGAATACGCCCAGTTGAACCGTGATTGCGTGCGACTCACCATGGCGCGAGACCGCATGGCCTCCCAGCCGAAGGTGACGGCCGTCGCGCAGTCGATCGGCCTGGAAGTGCCCACCGCCGACCGAATTCATTACGTCACGGTGACCGGTCCTCTCCCCTCCGCCGTGGTGGCGCAGGCGCCGGTGCGGCAGTCCTGGGTCGCCCAGACCGGCACGCGCCTGGTCGCCGCGCTGGACAGTACCTTACAGCGGTTAAGCCGCGGTCCGGGTGAGCCTGCCTACGCGCATGAGTAGCGGGTCACCGGTCCCGGCAAACCCCGTTGTCCCGTCAACATCCCTTGCCACGGCAGGGGATGTTGCGTTCTGCCCCTCCTGCTGTCGTGCTCCGATTTGACTGGAGACCAGTAGAAGGCGCAGACCCAGGAAATAGTTTCACAATCTTTCAGCGTCTTGACGATTTTAAGCAAGACGAAGTGGGAATACTCGTGAAGAGTCCCTTCCCCCGGTCTCTCCCGTGCGAAACACTTGCGTGCTGTCGTCGTCAGCCGTAAGTGAAGCTGTTTTCCGAGCCCAGCCCGAAACGCAGCACCGAATCCCAAATCCTGAACCGAAATCGGAAATCTCCGTAGGAGCTTGCAGCCTGATGGCGACCTGGCTTTCCGGAACCAGCAAGCAGCATCGAACCATTCGCCAGAATGCCTTTGTTTGGTGCGGCATCTACCTCGCCATCTTCGGGCTGGTGATCCTCCGCATGTTCTGGCTGCAGGTGGTGCAGGGGCATACCTACCGCAAGATTGCCGACCGGTATCATATGCGCGACACGGTGCTCCCGGCGACTCGCGGACGCCTGCTTGATCGCAATCTCACCGTGCTGGCATCGGATGACCAGGCACGCTCGCTGTTCGCCGATCCCACCCTGGTGGAATCTCCCGAGTTCGTTGCCGACCAGTTAGCCCCGATCATCGGACGGACCGCGGAGGATATCAGCGCCGAATTGCTCCATCAGGTGCCCTCGGTGATGGTGGCGGATGATCTCCCGCAAGACACCGCCAATGCCGTGGAAGCCCTCAAGCTCCCCGGGTTGCAGGTTGTCGCTGAGGATACGCAATATCGCGTACAACTCGATCCGGCGCAACTTCCCAGCGACGCGGCTGTCGTCAAACGGCTGGCCGGCGCGTTGGGCGTTCGCGCGACCGTAATCGTCCCGCCGCCGGCACCGACGCCGGGTCAACCGGCGCCGCCTGCGCCTCCCGCACGGCATAGGTCTCACCGACGCTCAGCGCCGCCCCCCGCACTACCCATCGGCGAGAAACGCTGGTTGAAGGGGTACTTCTCCACGGAAGTGAAAGAGGCGGTGGCGAAACTGCAGGTGACCGGCGTCTCCTTCGAGCAGGTACCGCAGCAGTTTACTGTTGAAGTCGACCCGCGAATTTATAATGCTGATCGGCCACGCATGACCGCCAATGACGCAGCCAGCCTCCTCGCACCCGTGCTCAAGCTGCCGCCGGAACTGGTGGAGGGACGCTTGCTCTTCCGTCCGCGC
>DASXVL010000319.1:0-4223 GCA_036504255.1 Armatimonadota bacterium
CGAGGAAATCGGCGACTTCCTCTTCGGGCAATTGCGCGATCTCTTCCTCCAGCTTGCCCTGAAAGGCGATGGTCGGCGTCGCGTTCACGAAGAGCACGCCGTCGCGTTCTTCCACCGTCAGGCCCGGCAGCAGTTCCGGCGAGAACTCCTGCCCCTCGCCCAGGTTCAGCGCGTAGACCATCGGCTTCATCGTCAGGAAGGTGTAGCCGCGAATAATGCGCAGTTCATCTTCAGTGAGGGTCATTTCACGCAGCGGGAGAATATTTTCCAATTGCGCCTGAATGCGCTGCATGAGCGGCAGTTCTTTTTCCGCCTCGGCACGATTGCGGCCTTTGCCGATATCCTGCTGCAAACGCTCCAAGCGTTTTTCCACGACACCCATGTCGCCCAGGATCAGTTCGGTTTCCACCGTCTGAATATCGCGCACCGGGTCGATGGATTCCGAGGGGTGCGGCACGGCAGGGTCGTCAAAGAGGCGTACCACCTGTACGAGCGCATCGACGGCGCGGAGCTGAGCCAGGAACTGGCCGCTGAAGCCGTCCTTCTTGGTCGCGCCCGCCACCAGCCCGGCGACGTCTACGAAGTTGACGTTCGCATAGGTGGTTTTCTTGGGCTTGTAGAGCTCAGCCATCCAGGTCAGCCGCAGATCCGGCACCACCGCCACGCCGATATTCGGCGCGTCACTGGCGGAAAAGCCGCCCGTTTTCACGCAATTTTTCGTGACGATGTTGAAGAGGGTCGTTTTGCCTACGCTGGGCAGGCCGATGATTCCAATTTCCATAGCGTGTCATTCTAACACGCGCGTACCGTGACGGACAAGGGCGTCAGTTTGCGGCGAAATAGCTCTCGCCGGTGCGTCGTTCCAAACTATGCCAGAAACTGACCAGCGCGTCGCGCGAGCGCGGCGAGAGGTGGCTGCCTTCCAGCGAAGGCAGCATCAACGGCGGGTCCGCCTGATGTCCGCGCAGCGCGGCGGCCCATTCCTTGGGGTTGGAATAGCCGACCACGGCGAAGGGCCAATTGTCGTGGAGGTGGTAGCCAAGCAGGTGCCCTGTCTCGTGACGCGCGAGGAATCCGCTGGCGCTCCGCGCGTCCATCACGGCGACGCCATAGCTGAAGTAGGCTTCCCCGAGCGTATCCGCAGAGCCATCAAGCGTGGCGGGAGCAATGACCATTTCAGCATAATGCCCGTCTCGCGTGGCGATCAAGGTGCGACAGAAGCGGTCAAAGTTGATGGACGGTTGTCCCTGGACCGTCGCGGTATTGCACTGCAAGGCCGCTGACACACGCGGGGTGATCGGCAGCACGGTCACGGCGATGGACAACTGCAATTCACGCACCAGCCTGCGCATGCCATCCGCGATGCGCTCGGCGCGATAGGCGGACATCGTCGTCGGCACATACAAGCGAATTTCCCGACCTTCGACCCAACGCCACGCTTCGAGCTGACGCCCATCAGCCGCCGTGACCGCGTGGCAATTCATCCAGGCGTGGACCCCATGCTGCCAATCCCAGCGCCAGATATGCTTTTCACTCATGGAGAGGAGCAACGCGACGAGCAGCACGCCGCCGAGGATACCACGGAGGTGAATGGACCGTGGATTCAGCGAATACCAGCGAAAGCATTGCTCGGTGTTCTCTGCGCGCGCGCATCGTTTCATGGGCGAAATTCCTGGGCGAAAGCTCGATCGGTTTCCGGTATGGAGCCGACAACTTCGTTGCTTCCATATTATCACACCGTGAGCATTATGCAAGCAATCTTACAGGAACCTTACCGCTTATTTCATCTGTTTCTTCTTTTCGTGTGACCGTGGACCGGCCCAGTCATGAATACCGTGCCCAAAAACGACGACAGGGCAGGCGCGCTGCGCCTGCCCTGTCGAAAAATGCGCCGTCGCGGTGTTACCCGCCGAAGGCCTCTTTCGTCTTCTCGCGATAGTCGTCCACAACGTCCTCTACCGCTTCTTTCACCTTTTGAAAGACGGACTTCCCTTTCAACTCGACATGCTCGCCGCGCTCATGGGCAAATTCATAGAGCAACTCGCGCTGATGCGCGGAAAGATCGACCGGCACTTCGACGGTCACCGACACGTGCAGGTCGCCGCGGTGCGGACTATTGAGTTGCGGCATGCCTTTGCCGCGCATGCGGAAGATATGACCGGACTGCGTCCCGGAAGGAATCTCGATATCGAAGGTACCATCCAACGCCGTTACCGGCAATTTGCCGCCGAGGGCCGCGGTGGTAAAGGGCAGTTTCACTTCACAGAGCAGATCCGCCCCCTGGCGATGGAACACTTTGTGTTGTTTGACGGTAATGAAGGCCATCAAGTCGCCGGACTGCGCGCCGCGCATGCCCGCGTCGCCCTTGCCGCGGAAGCGGATGCGCGAACCGGAATCTACGCCGGGCGGTATAGTGGCGGTCAATTCCTCGACCGTGCGTACGCGCCCACTACCCCCGCATTGGCCGCAGGGATCGGAGATGATTTCGCCGGTTGCGCCGCAACGATCACACGGGGCGACGGTGGAAAACTGCATACCGAAGACGCTGTTTGCCATCTGGCGGCGCTGGCCCGTACCCGCGCACGCGGGACAGGCGACAGGGCTACCATGCTCCGAGCCACGCCCATGACAGGCGGGACAGGTGACCTGGTGCGGTACGCGGATAATTTTCTCGACACCGAAGGCGGCCTCTTCCAGCGTGATCTGCATGTCATAGCGCAGATCGTCGCCAGTGAGGTCGGGACGGCCACCGGTGCGGCCGCCCCCGCCGAAAAAGCTCTCGAAAATATCGTTGATGCCGAAGTCGCCGAAGGGCGAGCCGTTGAACCCGCCACCGGCCGCCCCGCTCATGCCGGCGTGACCGTAACGGTCGTACGCCGCCCGCTTTTGCGGATCGGAGAGCGCATCGTACGCTTCCCCGAGTTCCTTAAAACGCTCTTCCGCATGTGGGTCGCTCTGGTTCACGTCGGGGTGATGCTGGCGGGCGAGTTTGCGGTAGGCTTTTTTGATATGGTCTTGCGTTGCCTGGCGATCAACGCCCAGCACTTCGTAATAATCTCGTTTGTCGGCCATGGTGTCCTGTTTCATCGATGACTTCTCTACGAAGCCGAGGTGCAACTTCCGCGATTACGGCCGATGCAAATTATCGGGACATGATACTGTCCCCGCATCACGGCAGTTACTCTTCGTTAGTCTCTGCCATAAGTTTCACTTTTCCGTCAAAAATTTCCGTGAGGGCGCGGCCAACCAGGTTGGTCGGGGTCGTATCGCCCAAGCGCGCCTGGCGCTCTTTCAGTTCCCGCGCGCGTTGCGAAACGGCAACCACCAGCGCATATTTACCCATGCGGCGCGTTAAGCGCTCGACATTGACGTTCCGTACTTTTTGATCAGGCATTACAAGTCCTTCTCTGCGGGCAGATTTTCTGGAAATAACATCAAATTGTACAAGGCGCGACGTGGCCATGTCAAGCACGCGTCAACGCCCTGCCATCGCACCGTTCCGTATGGGGCTTACTATTCTTATGTTTTTTCGTAAAAGTTCGGCCCGGCTTCGTTGTGGAACGCCTTATTCTGCGCCAGCGTGGTCGCCTGCTCCAACACGTGCTGGGCATTGGCGGTCGCGTAGTCCTGTGGTGGGATACTCTCCACCGGCACGTGATAGGCCGCGCCGCTCGCTTCGAGGGTGGGCAGCAGATGCCGCATCTGCGGGCCGACGAGCACGACGTCCGCGCTGCGCCATTGCGCTTCGTCGAGGGAACTGGTGCTCATCGCCTCCACCGTCACGTCCATGCCGCGCTCCTGCGCGACGCGCTGCATATTGTTGGCGAGCAAGCTGGTAGACATGCCGGCGGCGCACGCTAAAATAATTCGCATATGAACCTCCTGGTCTCGATTCATCTTTTGCACATCGTACCCCACTCGGCATGGCTTGACAAGGCGTAGTTAGCGACAGCGCGGCCGGTTCACACACTCTCTTCACGCCGGGCATCATGCAACGCCCGGCGGACAATGGGGTAGGCCAGCAGGTAACTGACGCTCGTCAGCATCCACAGCCAGAGCAGATGCGGGCGGATGAGTTCGAAATCACCCGCTTGCATGAAAATTTGGCGCAACGGCAAGACGAAATGGGTGAGCGGCAACAGGTTGCTGAGCCACAAAACGCCCGGCGTCATGGCGATCTGCGGCCAGGTATAGCCACTCAAGAGGAAGGAGGGGACGGCGAT
>DASXVL010000320.1:0-6766 GCA_036504255.1 Armatimonadota bacterium
CGCGTCCGCCCCTACACCGCCGCCTCTCCCAACTGGGCGAACACGCTGTATGCGACGATTCGCCAGCGCTTGCAAGAGTTGCCGCTGCCGTGATGTGCACCGGATCAGCAGCAGCGGCGGGCGAGACTCTCGCTGAGAACCTCGCCCGCCGTCGTTGCACGATCCCGCTGTGCGCTTAATAGGCGCGCACGTGGAAGGTGAGCGGGGTGCCGTCCGTCGGCAGCGGGATACTGAGGCGGCGCACGTTGCCCGCGGAGACGGCGACTGGCGCGTCGAGGGTGGCGATCACGTTGGTAGGCCAACTGATGTCCATATGCGCCGTGCCGCGCGTGTAGGTGAGCAGGCCATTGCTCGGACCGGTGATGACCGGGACGCTATCCGGCAGGTAGATGGGCAGGTTGATGTAGGCGTCCTGCGGAGAACTGGTCGTGGTGAGCGTGACGGTGATGATGGTCTCGGTATCTTCGAATTGGTAGCGCCACTTCACTTGCCAGCCCGCGGGGCTGGTCAGGTTGGTGGTGATTTCGGCGATGTAGTTCTGGGTGATCCAGGCGAAGGTCGAGCGTTGCGTGCCCGCGCCCGTCCAGAAGAACGTTCCGGCCACATCGTGGCCGTACACGCAGCTATGCGTGAGGTCGGCTGGCACGGTGACCGCGCCGCCGCTATTGTTGTTCTTCATGGAGCTGACCGCAAGGCCGGTGCCCGCGCTCCACAGCGCCGTGGGGGCGCCGCCGAATTTGCCGCTCGGCGCCGGGTTGATCGCCCCGACCACATCGTACATATTCAGCCCGTAGAGTCCGCCGCTGCGCTTCCAGGCAAGCAGCCCGGAGAGCGTCCACGTGCCGGAGGTCGCTTGCGACGGGATGGTGACGGTGGTGGAGGTATCCGGTCGGGTGTAGCAGCGGTAGATATCCGAGGTCCACGTACCCTGCACGTTGTAGATATTGGTCCAGGCGCTGTCCTGCAGCGGGACGTAGGTATTGAGCACGCGCATGGCCCAGGTGTCGGTATTGGCGAGGTGCGAGTAGGTCGCTGCGGAGCCGTTGCCCGTGGCTGGCATGTCGTTCAACATGAAACGCGTCTTCGCCAGATTGAAGTCGTGGTGCAGCATCCACACGCCGGGATAGCCCGGGATGCCGAGCATGGCGGTCGTGCGGCAGTCGATGCCGGTTGGACAGTAGAAATCGCCGTTCGGCTGCTTCATCCAGAAATAGCTCTGGAAGGTGAGCTGCTTATTGATGCCGGTGATGATTTTACTCACCAGCGTCTGGTCGGCCTCAGGCAGGCTGCAGTAGCGGTCATACATCGTGGCCAGGCAGTAGGCGCTCAGGTGGTCGTAGTTGCCGTCCGGGCCGTACTCCTCCAGGAAATACCCGGCGGGGTGCTGGCCGAACTTGTTGTTCGCACCGAAGGTACCGTCGAGCATGGCCGTTAGTTCGCGCTCGAAATATTTCTTAAAGCGCGGCTCGCCGGTGGCCAGGTAGGTCTCCAAATGCCCGGTGATGACGTGCATGAATTGGTTCGACTCGTAGGCCTGGTGGTCAGCGTACTTGTCGCCCACTTCGATGAGTGCGGCCTGCCAGAGCGCTTTCGCCTCCGGGTCGAGCCGGTCTTTCAGCAACAGATACGACTTCGCCAGGTTCTCGTAGACGAAGAACATATTCGACATGGGGTAGCTGTTCACGCTGAAGTCATTCTCGCGCAGTAGATCATCGCCTTGCATGGAGACGAAGTGGTAGAACGCGGAGAGCGTGGCGCGCCGTTGCAGCGCCGCATTACCCGCGCCACCGTTATAGGCCGGGTTCATGGTACCGGGCGTAGTGATCACCCCGGACAGCCCGCTGGCGTCGAACGGGGAGAGCACGCCGCCGTGCAGGAAGCTTTCCCAGGAGGCGCGGGTATCGGTGGCGGGCTTATGCGCGCCGTAATAGGGATTGGTGTAGTCGGTCACCTGGTTCAGCAGCGCGGAGTCCAGCGTGGAGAGCGCCTCGTACTTGGCGTAGGTGAGACACTCCAACTGCGGGTTGGGCAGGTTCGCGGGCACGCTGGCGGGAAAGACGAGCGCGGGATCGAAGCTCTGGCTACGCTGATTGTACATCCAGGTGCGGATGCGTTTCTGCAGCGGCCCGGCGACGAGCAGGCTATCCGTTTCCAGCGTGCCGCCTTGCAGCGCGTTCGCCGCGGCCACGGTGGGGCAGAGCAGCCCCGGCACGCCGTCGAAGGCCACGGCAAAGCCCGCGTTATCCGTCACGCCTTGCCGCAGTCGGTACACGGTGCTGGGCGTCAGTGTGCTGACGGTGAGCAGGTTGCGCCCGGTGCTGGCGTTATAGGTGGGTTTGCCCAGAGAGGTATTGTTCTGATCGTAGAACTCCACGTCGGGGGTTTGTCCGCCGAAGCTTTCGCAGTAGATCTTCGTCACTGTGCGCGGCAGGTAGACGTACATGTCGCTCGGCAGCGTTTCGCTGATGCCCAGCGACATTTCGCCGCGTACCCCCCAGGTGGCGGTGGTGGGGAGGCCGATCTCCAAACGGTCATCGATACGTCCACCGGACAGCGAGACGCGCCAGGTGCCGACTGTGGTGGTGGCGTTGATGGGCAGTATGGCGGTGGTGGTGCCGGTGGCCTGATCGGTGAAGTCGTACACGCCGACGAGGTTGCCGTCCGGGTCGAAGACGCGGGCGAGGGCGATGGGCTTGTACGGTTCGCTGCCGGGCACGGTGGTGGTGCGCGCCACGTAGACGGCGCTCGGACCGGGGCTGGCATACTGCGCGAGCATGCCGAAGCCGCGTACGTTGCCGCCGAGGCCATGTACCTTGGTGGCTTGCAGTTGCGGGAATTGCGAGGCGACGGAGAAAGATTGCAGCACGAATTGCGTCGGATTGAGTGCGGTGTTGCTCACGGCGAGGCCGTCGATTTCGCCGTTGAAGCTGCGGTTGTTGTAGTTCACGTTCGCCATCATGCCGAAACCCCAGCGGTTCAGCGGCAGTGGGGTGGCGGTGGCGCCTTCGAAGGTGGTCATCGCGACCTGCACGCCATCTTTGTAGACGATGATGCGTGCGGTGTGCGCGCTGTTGCCCGGGTCGGGATCGGGGGTATAGACGCAGGCCAGGTGCACCCAGGTGTTGAGCGGCACGGTGCCCGTGGGCGCGGTGGCGTTTTTCTGTCCGATACTACCGGGGCCGCCCACCAGGCCATTAATGCCGCCGTTAGTGCGGATGTCGAAGTCGGTGTAGAGTTGCCCGGTCACGGCCAGCCCGAAATTCCCGGCGAGTTCCAGGATCTTGATGGCATTCGGCGTATAGGAGCTAATCTTGACGACGGCCTCGATGGTAAAACTGCCATCGCCGCCGATATTGCCCGCCGTGGCGTCATTGACGTAATAGCCCTGCTGGTCGGCCCAAGTCCAGGTATTCATGGCCGTGACGGCGAGCGAGCGCCCACCCTGCGGCCCGGTACTGGTGACCACCTGGGCGATGGCGTTGGGCGCGGCGTGATCCTGCCGCGTGAGGGCGATGGGGACGATTTCCCCGGTTCCGGCGGTATAGGGCCCTGGGGCGTTGCCCAGCGCCTGATTATCGAAGGTGAGTTTCCAGACCGTACTCGCGCGCGCCGCCGTCGCCAGCGACACGAGCACCACGCATAGACACACCGCATATGCGGCACGAGATAGCGTCGAATACATATCATTCTCCTTTCAATATAGATGTAACAACCGATCATCAGGGATCGGACTGGCGGCATGTCCTCTGCCCATGAACTGCTCCCAATGCCCGCTTCCTCCTTTCGTAATGCTGCGCCCTAATTGTAATAATAGTGATACACCACAGATGTGATATGAGCTAGAATGCGGGACGCTCCATCAAGAATATCATGGGACTGCTGAATGTAAAGAGCGGCGATACGGTTTTCTTATGTAAATGTTTACATGGGAGGGGAACGATGGTAGGAACGTCGGGTTTTGCTGTGCGAGGCATCGTCGGAACACGGTTTGGAAGTCGCAAACCGGGTGCGCCAGGTGCGCGATGGCGGCAAACCGGGAGAGCCGGGCTTAGAAACTGTTTTAACAGTAGGCGTCGCCGGATCGCGAAGGATTTTTCGTGGCTGGCAAGGCGGAGTTCCGAGAGTGTATGCGGCCATACATGCCAGGAATTCCAACGCAGCTAGACGCGAAAAAGACGAGTGAGACGGTGGCGGATACTGTTAAAGCAGTTTCTAAGGCCCTGTCCAGACCGTGCTGGACTCGTGTCAACGGCACTGTTTGCCAGGGTTCGAGCCGCGCGAGACCCGTCGTTCCCTACCCGCGGGACCGGTGGAGCGGCGGACGACTAGATGCGTGGACCGCGTCCTCCAACGGGTGGGTATCGTCGAAGCCGACCAGGCGGAGGTCCTCGGGCATGCGCCAGCCACAACGATCGGCGATCATTCCGGGGTGGGGGGCGGGTCTACTGCACCAGCCAGCCCATCGCCAGCAGCCCGGCGACGACGATGCCCAGGGCAATGCGGTAATAGCCAAAGATGCCCAGCCCGTGACGGTTGAGGTAGCCGACAAGCCACTTCACGGCGAGAAACGCTGAGACGCCGGCCACGGCAAAGCCGATGAGCGGGTTGACTACGCCGAAATAGTGGATGATGCCGTGCCCGTATTTATACCCGTCGTGCACGGTGGCGCCGGTGAGGGTGAGCATGCCGAGCAGGAAACTGAACTCGACCGCCGCCCCGGCGCTGAGGCCGACGAGCAGGCCGCCGAGGATGGTCGCCAGACTGCGGCTGACACCGGGCCACATGGCCACGCACTGCAGCAGCCCGATGCTGAGCGCCTGCATGGGCGTCAGCGATTCCAAGACCTTGCCAATGCCCTCTTCGTGCGCGGTGTCGCGCCGTCGCACTACCCAGAGGATGATGAAGCCACCCACAATCCAGGCGGCGACCACTGGCCACAGGCCGAACAGGTAATGTTTGATTTGCTTCTCAAAGAGAAAACCGAGCACCACGGCGGGCGCGAAGGCGATGAGGATATTGATGCCCAGGCGCCGCCCGGCAGGGTCTTTGCCCATCAGGCCCGCGCAGACCGAGCGCACGCGACCGAAGTAGAGAAAGAGTACCGCCAGAATGGCCCCTGCTTGAATGACGATCTCGTAGGCGTTCATGGCGTCCTTCGCGTCGCCCTCTGCCACCACGCCAAGCATGTGCTGCGTGAGCAGCAGGTGGGCGGTCGAGCTGACCGGCAAGTACTCGGTAATACCTTCCACCAGGCCGAGCACCATGGCCTGCCCGGCGGAGAGCAGCGAGCCGGTGGCGGCGGGCGCGAGCGCGGCGGCGCAGGCGGGTAGGGCGAGCAGCATTGCGCCGAGCAACGCCCACCACGGACGACGAGATTTCGGACAGTTACGGAACGAGGATACGAGATTCACCACAACATCTCCCACGAGGAACGCCGATGAGTAAGGGGGCAGCGGTCCAATGGCCTTCAGTATAACAGAAATTGCTGTATGAGATCACCGGGGCTGGCGGGAAAATTTCCGCGCCAAGGGAAGACAACCGGAGACGGCCGGGCGTATGGCCCTATTCCAGGCGGTGCTAAGGACTGTAGGCTGGGTTCGTGTCAACAGCACTGTCTGGAACAGGGCCATAGCCCGGCTATCCCAGGCCCCGGACACCACAGCCTGGATGTGGTTGCTGACACGGCGCATAACCAAGTAACATTTTACCGCTTTGCGCCGTGTGCACTTACCCCGCCGCCACCGCCAGCGCCGCCTGGTAATCGTCCTCGCCGAGCACGGCCTGGAGCATGGCGAGCACGTTATCCACCGGGGTGCCGAATTGTACGGCGTGCGCGGGGGCGGCGATATAGCCACCGTTTTTGCCGAGTATCTCTACTAATTGGCGGCACTCCGCCGCGACGCTGGCCGGGTCGCCGTGCGGCAACAGGTGCTGCACGCTGATGGCGCCGTGGAAGCCCAGGCGGTCGCCGTAGCTGGCCTTCAGCCGGGTGGGGTCCATGCCCGCGGCGTCGGTCTGCACCGCTTCCAACATCTGCACACCGGCGTCGATGAGGTCAGGCAGGATATCGAACACCGCGCCGTCGCTGTGAAACATCACCGTGGCGTGCGGCGCGCATTCGCGCACGGCGGCGGTCAAGCGCCGGTGCGCGGGTTGAATGATTTCGCGGTAATGCGCGCGGGAGAGCAGCAGTCCCATCTGGCTACCCAGGTCATCGGCGAGAAAAACGAGGTCAATGAGATCGCCCGCCGCCGCCAGCGAACGGCGCAGATACGCCTCGAAGTAATCGGTGATCTTCGCCAGCCCGGCCTCGACGACCTCCGGACAGACGAGCAGATTCGTCAGCGCTTCCTCCAACCCGGTCATCCAGCAATAAATCTCGAAGACATTGCCGCCCGCAAGTTTCTTGGCGCGCCGTCGCTCCGGGTCCAGGGCAAGGATGCTTGCGCGCAGCCCGGCGTAGTCATACCAATCGGCGCTCGGCCAGGGGTAGCCTTCCAGCGCGGCGACCTCTTCCACGCCCGCCAGCGGGGAGCCGGTGATCTCGCTGTACTCGCCGCCGCCGTAGCCCTGCGTCACGCGGCAAATGCCCCACAGGTCCACGCCCGCCGGGTGCTCGGGGCCGATGTACGCCGGGCCGACCCACTGCACGTCCTCCACCGCGTCGCGCAGCGCGGGCCAGGACAGGCCGCGCGCCGCCAGTTCGTGTGTCAACGTCGCCGTCATTTCCGGCGTCGGGCCGAAGCCCCAGGAAAAGGGTACGCGT
>DASXVL010000321.1:0-1649 GCA_036504255.1 Armatimonadota bacterium
TGAGCTCCGCCGCGTTGCCGAGCGTAGCATTCAACAGCGCGCCTACGCGCGGCCCGGCTCGCCCGGAAAGTTCCTCTGTCGCATCACCCAGGATGCCCGAGAGAGGCACTACTGCCAGTGCGGAAGCAATGAATACCATGAGCGGCGCGGCATGGGCCAATGCGAATATCAGCGCCAGCGGCACGAACACGAGCAGCACGTTAATCGGCCTGACGAACTCTTTGATCATGTCACCTCATCGACAAAACGTGGGCTGCGCGAATTTTATAGGATAATAGGCTCGCTTGGGTGTCAAGACAACCGCGTAGATGCACTTTGGTCGAGACAGTCCGGCAAAAAAGAAAAGTGTTCAGCAATAAGGAGAATAAATATGCCTGGTATTAATTTGGGATTGCCGGAGATCCTCATCATCGCAGTGATCGTCATTCTGTTGTTCGGTGTAGGCCGAATCGGTAAGATCGGCGGTGAGTTGGGCAAAGGCATCAAGGAATTCCGCAGCGCTGTAAAAGACGATGAGAAACCGGCGGATGCTGCTGCCGCAGCCGCCAAGAAGGACGAACCAAAGACATCTGCATAAGCCAGATTATCCATTAGGCGTAGTTAATTCCAGTAGGGCAGGTGCTCTGGCGCTTGTATGGTCTAATAACTCCTGGCTCAGATTGTGTAGCTGGGAAGCATCTGTGGATTTGGAACGGATGATTAGATATTCTCCCGGACGCTTGCCCCATTGAATCCCGTGCCACTAAAATCGATTGCCACGACGGGCACACTCAGCTCCGTTCTTGGCGTATTGCGCGAAGTAGATGTGCGCCCTATACGCGCAAGCGCCGAAGCGGCGTTCACGCTCGCGTTTATCAGCGCAGATCTACCGCTCGCGCAGCACCTGGTGGACTTGTTATATCAGGGGCTGCGCCAGCACGATATCCCGCCCACGCCTGTATGCGGCGCGTTCCAGTTAGGCGCGTCCGATCATCCCCAACGTATGAACATCGCGGTCATCGTGACGCGCGAGGATCGCAATAACACTACTGAGCTTGCATTACTGCGTGATCTGGAGCGCGCTGGTGTGCACACACTGGTGTGCCTGATCGCAGACTCTGCCAAACCACCTGCCCTGCGCCAACAGTGGCTGCCAGCCAGTGTCGTGGTGCTGGATGCCCCCGAGGGCGTCATAGACGATGCCGCTGCAAAACGTCAACTCGTAAAGAGTATCCGCAGCCTGAAAGCCGTGGACGATCTGGCGCTTGCCAGACATTTGCCGGCTTTTCGCGAGGTAATCTCGCGAGGCACCATTGATGACACCGCGATGGCGAACGCGGCGTATAGCTTTGGCACTGGGATACTGGAGATCAACCCGGTCGCCGATGTGCCGTTGAACGTAGCGGATATTGTGGTGCTCACTAAAAACCAGGCGCTCATGGCGTATAAGATGGCCCTGGCGATGGGGCTTCCGGCTGATTTCCAGCAGGTGATGCCGCAACTGGCAACGGTGGTGGGCGCTGGTTTTGTACTGCGCCAGGCGGCGCGCAGTCTGGTGGGCCTGATACCGGGGTTTGGACTAATCCCCAAGGTGGCGGTAGCATTCGGCGGGACGTATGCAACGGGAGAGGTCATCTTTCGCTGGTGTGCATATGGCGAACGCATGAATG